>JACCUV010000054.1 GCA_013698495.1 Chloroflexia bacterium | reverse complement strand
GCCTCGTACTGATAACCGTTGCCTTCGGTCTGCGGGTAGTCGAATCGTTGCGGCTCGCCGCCAAACGGCACGAAGGTCATCGATTCCGGGCGGTGCCAGTCGTGATGAATCTCGATCCGGCCCTCCGTCCCGAGGATGAACGCGAGATTGACCGACGTGACTTGCACGGTGACCCCGATCGAGGCCACGGCGCCGGAGGGGTACCCGAGGGCGATCGCCGCCTGCTCATCGACCCCGGTTTCACCGAGAGAGACGGCGCTGGCGATCGTGTTCGGCGTGCCCAGCACCATCGATGCGAACGACACCGGGTAGACCCCGCCGTCGAGTAGCGCGCCGCCCCCGAGATCGGGATTGTAGAGCCGGAAGAGCGGATCGAACGGATTCTTCCAGCCGATGTTGGCGCTCAGGTAGCGAATCTCGCCGAGCGCGCCGCTCTCGAGAATCTCGCGGACCTTGACCATCACCGGTCGATACCGCGTCCACATCGCTTCCATCAGGAACAGGCCGCGCGCGCGTGCCGTGTCGACCATCTCGCGGGCTTCACCGGCGTTGATCGCGAACGGTTTCTCGCAGAGCACGGGCTTGCCCGCGTAGAGGCAGAGCAGCGTGCTGGCGCGATGATCCTGATGCGGGGTTGCGACGTAGACGACATCGACCTCCGGGTCCGCGACGAGTTGGGTGTAGGAAGCGTGGCGGCACGGCACATCGAACTCGTCGCCGAAGGCATCGGCTGTGGCCTGGGCACGGGAACCGACCGCGATCAGGTCGGCATCGGGCACGGCCTTGAGCCCATTGGCGAAGTGGTGGGCGATTTTGCCGGCGCCAATGATGCCCCAGCGAATGTTGCGATCGGAACCCGGTTTGGTGTCGGTCACGGAGCGGGGTTGTCCTTTCAGCCATCTCGGGCACATCGAACAGGTTCTGGCCGGAAGTGTGGTCCCGCCCGCCGCGTTCCGCAAGCCCCGCATCGGGGAACCAGCTGGCATGGACGACCACTGGCGCGATCGAGTACCCGGATAGAAGAGCACTCATGTTCAGATCGTTGCTGAAGTCCAATGCGGTATTGTTCCCCGATCGACATTCCGCAACGGTACAACTTCCCACTTGTCGTGGAAATTGGTGGAAAGCGTGGTCTCCAGACACGACATTCGATCGTTGGCGCTGGATGAAGCCGCGCATCGCGTTCAGGCAATGATTTCTGGAGATTCGCTCGTCATCGGCGAGGTTCGAATGCCGTCCCTGCCATTGCCATTGCCAATCGTGCTGGGCGCCGCTGAACGCGATCACATCTACCACCACCATCCCGAGTTGCGTGGGATGGAACACTCGGTCGTGCAGGCGTCTCGAACGCCTGGGATGATCCTCATGGATGCGATTTACCCGAGTACGATCAACATCATCGGCCGTCATGGATATCGGCATCACATCTTCATGTCGGTCGAGCTGATCGCGGATGAGGGATACGGGCGGTTGAAAAATGCGAGGCTTCAGCGAACCCGTCGGACGAGCAAGATGAAACAACGGGCGCTCGACCGTTTCGGTCCTGGAGAAGTGATTCTGGAGGGCTTGGATGAATGATCGAGCGGCGGGACTGACGTTCCCCGCACCGCCGGCATCCGCGAAACGGACTACCGACCGTAGAGGCCAGAATTCGTCTACCTCGCCCGACCATTACCGGTACATTTTAGCATTCAAGGTCAACGAACCGCGATTTGCTACAAGCGCCGTTGCCGTATTGTGACTCTTCGCCGAAGCTCTTGATTGGGGCGTCCCTAAGCCTGTTAACGATGAAACCGAACGGTCGGCAGGCTGGGGCAGGCGACCGTTCGGTTTCGTCAGTGATTGAATGGGGTAAGTAAGGAACTCCAACCACTGGATGTTCGATCCTGGGAACCGATCACTTCGCGACCCCGCGGGTCATGAGCCGTTCCTTGATCTGACTCAAGTGTAGAGAACAGGTCGCTCGATGTAATCCGTATTCTTACGGGTTTCACTGGCCAATCGTTAACAATTCGATGGCAGGGGCAATCGTGCGTCCGTCGCTACAATCCGCGCCGCCCGCGGTACGCTTGCCCGAACACGTCGTCGAACCGAACGCACGACAAGAGGACATTACGCCCATGGATGACCTGGACCTGTTGCGGCGACACCAGGAGAGCCTGTTTCCCTCGGTTGGCCTGTTCTACGACGAACCGATCGAACTCCGGCGCGGCGAGGGCCAATTCGTCTGGGATGAACACGGCAGGCAGTACCTCGACTTCTTTGGCGGGATCGCCACAGTCTCCAGCGGCCACGCCATCCCTGAAATCAACGATCCGGTCAAGGCCCAACTCGATCGCATCGCCCACAGTTCCACGTTATTCCTGATCCGCTCCCAAATCGAACTCGCCGAGCGGATCCGCGAGATGACGCCCGATCACTTGAACAAGGTGCTGTTCGTGAACAGCGGAACCGAGGCCAACGAGGCCGCCTTCCTGATCACGACCCTCAACCGCAACTCCAACGAGCTGATCGCGCTGCGGCACTCGTATCACGGACGTTCGTTCGCGACGATCAACGCCAGCGGTCAGCGCGGTTGGCGTTCGTCCACGCTCTCGCCGCTCCAGGTCCACTACGCGCAGAGTCCCTACTGTTACCGCTGCCCGTGGGACTTGCACTACCCGAGTTGCGGAGTTCGCTGCGCCGACGATATCGAGGAGATCGTCACGACCACGACCAGCGGCAACCCCGCCGCCTTCATCGCCGAACCGATCCAGGGTGTCGGCGGCTTCATCACTCCGCCGCCCGAGTACTTTGTGCGCGTTCAGGAAATCCTGAACCGGCACGGCATCCCGTTCATTGCCGACGAGGTCCAAACCGGGTGGGGCCGAATGGGCGTGACCGATTTCGGGTTCCAGGCCTACGGGGTGAACCCGGATGTTGTTGTTTTCGCCAAGGGACTCGCGAATGGTGTTCCGATCGGCGGTCTGATCGCGACCGATGAACTGGCCTCGGCGATTCGCTCGCTCAGCCTCTCGACATTCGGCGGCAATCCGGTTTCGTCGACGGCGGCGCTCGCCAACCTCAACTACATCGCCACCAACAACCTGCGCGAAAACGCGCTGCTTGTCGGCGCCCACCTCAAGGAGCGGTTGTTCGAGCTTCAGGACAAGCACACCGCGATCGGCGATGTCCGCGGCATGGGCCTGATGGTCGGGATCGAGCTGGTGCGCGATCGGCAGACGAAGGAACCGGCTCCGGAGATTGTGAGCAAGGTTCAGGAAGGGGCGAAGCGGCGTGGACTGATCATCGGGCGGGGAGGTCTGCACGCCAACACGATTCGGTTGTGCCCACCGCTGATCGTCACCCGCGACGATGTCGATGCCGCCGTTGACACGCTCGATGCGGCCTTCGCCGAGGCGTCGTGATGTTGACTTTCAGGTACATCTGGTCATCGCGGCATGCGTCGTGTATTGTAGTTTGTAAAGAATGTACGTACATTCCTTTGGCAACGAGCCGGACCGCCGCGTATAGTTCGTAGCGCACATCGGCTTCACGAATCGATCACTATCGCAAGGGACCCACGGCTGCCGCGAGGCGGTTGAGGGAGGGGAAGGCTGGAATGGGGCCGGGGGGGGGGGG
>JACCUV010000416.1 GCA_013698495.1 Chloroflexia bacterium | reverse complement strand
TGATTGCGGCGATCGCCAACACCAGCACCACATCGTCGCGGGTGACTCCTGCCGACCGCGCCACCGGGAGTGCGAGCAGCAGCACTACGATCGCAACAATCACCATCAGCGCGGGCGAACGATCTTTGTACCGGCTGGTCATAACGTAAGCAAAGCCCCTCGCAACATCGAAACGGATCGCGGCGTTGATCACCGCTCACCTGTTGAGACGAAGACGCGTGTACAGCCGTTTCGCTTCAGTTGAAGACTGTGTGCTCGATGGGTCCGAAACTCATGCCGCCTTCCGGGCCACAACGGTCACTTCGTTGCGGTTGTGATGAAGTTGTCCGGCCCAAACGATCTCATACTCGCGGCGCAACAAGTCGAGGGACCGGCGAACAGTGCGCAGGGTGTTGTGCGGCGTCACCTTCAGCGTCTGGATCGTCATCCCGCCCGGTTTGAGGCGGCTCACGGCGTCGAGCATCACCAAGGTCGAAAGGTCCGGGTCCATCCGCATGTCGTTGACCACCAGATCGGCGACGACATCGGTCAGGTTCAGGAATGGCCCCGCTGTCATCTTCACGTGATGCACACCGCGATCCGATGCCAGGCGCGGATCGAGTTTTCCCGGGTCGACCGCCCACACGGTGAATCCCCACTGCCGCAGTATTCTGGTCCAGCCGCCTGGACTCGCCCCGAGATCGATCGCAACCCCGCCATCCGGCAAGTCGAGATCGTGGACTCGGAACAGTTCCTCCAGCTTGAACTCGGAGCGCGCGATTTGTCCTTTCGGTTTGGTCAACCGCACCCGTCCACCTGGCCAATCGCTCAAGCCGCTGGCGAGGCTGTTGAACCCGAGGATTACGCCGTCCGGCGCCACTACCGCGCCCAGCACTTGCTCATTGCCGGAACGAGCCACCACGATGTCGCGTTCGCCAAGCGCGTCGGCGAGGGCAAGGCGCAATTCGTCGGTCCGGTAGTCGACGGCCAACTCGCCCGATGACCACACCTGAAGGGACACATCCTGCTTCAACGGCAATTGAGCCCATGCGCCAATCGCGATCGCGACCACATCGTCGAGGTTCGCGGCGACGGGCGCCGGAACCGAACCCACCTCCCGCATCAGGTGCCGAACGAAAATCGTCGGCGTTTGGAGACAGGCTTCGGCGAGGGCTCCGATTGCGAGACCTTCCGCCACGATCCAGCCGAGATCGGGACCAATGGACCCGAACCGGGCATCGGGGAACAGTTCGCGAAGTTCCGAGGCAGCCGATTCGACGTAGTCCTCCGCGGCGGAAAACAGCAACCGGGATCCGCTCATCCGAGGTTGCCAGAAAGCCGGCCCTGGTAGTGGCCTCTCTTGTGGCGGCCAACGATGCTCACGGTCAGGATTCTTGCCCTCGATCGCGTTTCAGTTCTACATGATTCGAAACTCGCAATCATGATTCCATCATCCGCGGCACTGGGCCCCGGGGCGCGAACACGGCGTGTACGAAACCGGCCACATCCTCCCGATCCTCAGTGCCATCCAGCACCATGCATTCGAGGACATCGACGAGATCATGGTTGAAATCGTTGAGCTCCAGGATCACGGGTCGATGATTGCGACTGGGTTGCGGATCGGTGACAAAGTCGTACATCGCATCGGTCAGATCGTCGAGATCGACCTGAAGTTTGAAGAAGCTGGTCATGGACGAATCTCCTGGCGGGGACAGACATGTTCCAGACACCCGTAACCGATCGACCTCAAGGCAACGGGTAGTTTGCACGTTACATGGATGTGGTCATCGTAACAGGTAACGAGAGAAACACTGTTTACCAACGTTGGCCCATGGTATTGGGCGTGGGTCCCGGCTAAGTCGGGCCGTTCGGCTGTGGTTTGTTGCTACACCGGACCCGGAACCAGGGCGCACCAGATCCGCTGACCCCGTGCGCCTGGTCCTGTCGCTGATGGCGTCCGCGGGACCGCTAGCCGCCAGTTACAGTCTTGGCGGTGTCTTTGACGGTTTCGGTTACCCAGCCAAGCACTTCCTTGCGGGTTTCCGCACCGC
>JACCUV010000415.1 GCA_013698495.1 Chloroflexia bacterium | reverse complement strand
TCCCGACAAAGCGAACAGGATCGATCGACTCCTGGGTTCCGCCAGCGGTGACCACGACCTTTTTACCCGCCAGGGGACCACCCCTGCCGAGCGCCCTCCGCGCAGCAACCACAATCTCGGCGGTGGAGGACATCCTGCCATCGCCCGTGGCGCCGGACGCAAGCCGCCCACTCGCGGGTCCGACAATCGAGACCCCGCGTTGGCGCAGCGTGTCGACATTGGCCTGGGTTGCGGGATGATGCCACATGCGATGCTCCATCGCTGGAGCAACGACAATCGGCGCCTGGGTCGCCAACGCCACGGCGCCAAGCATGTCCTCGGCCAGGCCAAGGGCGACGCGGGCGATGGTGTTGGCGGTAGCGGGTGCAATCAGCAAGAGGTCGGCGTTGTCAGCAAGGGCCACATGCCCGGTTTCGCCGTTATCCCACCCTTCGAACACACCGGTGAACACGCGACGATGGGTGATGCCCTCGAACGTCAACGGCTGGACGAAGTGCCCGGCGCCTTCTGTCATCGCGACATCGACAGTTGCGCCCGCCTGAATCAGGGTGCTGGCGAGTTCCGCGGCCTTGTAGGCGGCAATGCCTCCGCTCACGCCAAGCACGATCCGGGCGCCATGGAGACCTGTCCGGTTCTCCTCGGGTCGATCAGACCAGGACATGGGCAGGTTCTCTTGTCTCAATCACGGCGGCCGCGACGATTTCAAGCGCCCGTTCGATCGCGGCATCGTCAATTTCGTAGTGGGTCACCATCCTCACCCCTCGCAAACCGTAATTGGAAACGAGCAACCCACGCGATTTCAAATCGGCGATGAACGCGGTGTGATCTCGGGCGCCTTCGTGTTTGAAGACGACGATGTTCGACTGCACCAGCTCGGTGTCGATCGCCAGACCCGGCATCGTGGCCAGGCCAGTGGCGAGGATTCGCGCCCGCCGATGATCCTCCGGCAATCGGTCGATCATCATCCGGAGCGCCACGAGTCCGGGCGCCGCGATCACGCCTGCCTGGCGCATTGCGCCGCCAAGCACCTTGCGTTGCGATCGCACCCGCTCGATAAACGCCTCGGTTCCAGCAACAACCGACCCGACCGGGGCAGCAAGCCCCTTACTCAGGCAGAACTGCACCGAATCGGCCTCGGCGGCTATTGTCGCCGGCGATACCTTGAGAAATGCGGCGGCATTGAAAATGCGCGCGCCATCGAGATGGACCGGCACACCCCGATCGTGGGCAAGCTCCCGCACCGCCCGCATGTACTCGATGTCCAGGACCACGCCTCCGCACCGGTTGTGAGTATTTTCGAGACAGACCACGCCCGTCCTCGGGTAGCCTGGCCGATGGGCGCGAATCGCATGCTCGATGTCCTCAAGATCGAGGCGTCCCCAACGGTCGGTTCGCAACTGGAACACGGGAATACCGCCAAGTGTCGACGCCCCGCCGCTCTCGAACCACAGGATGTGCGACTCGTCGCCAACGATCGCTTCGTCGCCACGGCCACAGTGGGCGAGCAGTGCGGAAAGGTTCCCCATCGTCCCGCTGGACACGTAGACCGCGGCTTCCTTGCCGAGCAAATCAGCCGCCAAGCGCTCTAGTCGGTTGACCGTGGGGTCTTCGCCATACTGGTCGTCTCCAACCAGGGCGTCCGCCATCGCCGCCCGCATCTCGGGCGTCGGCCTCGTCACCGTATCGGAGCGAAGATCGATCCATTCGGTGGCGCCGTCAACATCAAGGTCATTCGTCACGGTGGTGTTCCCTTCGACACAATCTGGCAATCTTCCTGCAATGATGCCACCAAACGGCTCTATCCGCCCCGGCAATGGCGATGCGATCAATCGCTGATCGGGCTGCTCTCCGGCTCGATGACCTGGTCAACCGATTCGATCGGGACATTCGTTGCCTCGATTTCCTGCACAATGGCCGGACTCGGTTCCGGCTCAGGTTCGTCGGACGGCGGAACGATCACCGGCAAATCGGTGGGAGATGGCTCGATGGTTGGCGGCGGCTCGATAGCAGGCAAAGGATCGGTGGGGGGCGTCACCCGCTGGTTCTCGCCAGCCGAGCCCGGGCCGTTGTCGTCAGTGGTGTACTCGTAGTAGACGTATCCGGCGACCACGGCCATCGCCAGCAGGATCAGCACCAACATCACCGTGAGCAGGATCCGGCTACCCGAGCCGCTCGGCCCAGGAGTCGGTCGCCCCCGCGGCGGAGTAATCGAGGGCGCAGGGGTCGCGGCGGGCCAGGCCTGGTTGCGTGCTGGCGCCGCAGACGCCAGCTGAGTCCTTCCCGGCGCCGCGACAAATCGTGTCGTGGCTCCAGGGTCCCGCAAATCGCCTTCCAGCGCGCGGACCATGGCCGCCGCGCTCTGAAACCTGGACTCGGGGTTCTTGGCCATGGCCTGCAGCACGATGCCGTCAAGCAACGGCGGAATCGCCAGATGCGGGAAACGCCGGGATGGCGGAATTGGAAGTTCCTGGATGTGGGCAAGCATCGTTGCCGTGGCGGTCGGTTTCTCGAAGGGCAATACGCCCGTGAGCATTTCGTAGAGGACGACGCCCACGCCATACAGATCGGTCGCATCGCTGAGCGTGCCGGCTTTCGCCTGTTCCGGCGCCATGTAGGCAGCAGTGCCCAATGTGGTCCCCGCCGAGGTAAGTCCGATATCGACTGCCGATTGGGCAATTCCGAAGTCAGTGACGCGAACCACGTCATCGCCGCCAATGAGCACATTTTGGGGCTTGATGTCGCGGTGCAGGATTCCGGCACGATGAATTGCGCCGAGACCATTCAGGATTTGACGAGTGATGTCACGTGCATCTTCCGCTGGCAGCGGACCGCGCCGCCCGATCGCATGCTTGAGATCTTCGCCAATGATCAGTTGCATGACGAGGTACAGCCAACCGTCCTGCTGCCCCACGTCGTAGACGTTGACGACATTTCCATGAGAAACCGAAGCCGATGTCCTCGCTTCTCGTTCGAATCGCTGGACGTACGCTTCGTCCTGTTCGAGATCGCGACGCAGAATCTTGATCGCCACTTGCCGGTCGAGCCGGCGATCGTGACCCCGCCACGTCACCGCCGATGCTCCTGAACCGACCACCTCGATCACATCGTAACGACCGGCAAGCACGCGCGGCTGAGCAGGAACTCCGTGATTCGGTTGCGTCAGCTGTTCATCCGACAATGTTTCGCCCTTGTGGAATCTCAATTGAATTGGGGCGAACTGCCCTTCACCCAGCCTCCATGATACGAGGTTTGCCCGGTAGCCCTCGCCGATTTGTGCCATTTCGCGGTGAGTGCGAAGCTGTTGCCACGTGTCGCGCCTCGACTTTCGCCTTCGTCGAAAGCGGATCATGAATCAACTGGGCAACATTGGACTCTCCAGGAAGGGCGCCTCAGTCCTGATCTGGATGTGCCTCCTGATCTGCGTCAACCAACTCGGCTTCGGCGCGATCGTGCCGGTCATCGCCTTGTACGCGGACGACTTCGGCGTGAACCAGACGGCAATTGGCTTGACGATCGCCGTTTACGGTCTGGCGCGGTTCCTGGTTAGCCTGCCCGCCGGGCGACTGGCGGACCTGCTGGGACGGCGGTTGACGCTGGCGCTCGGCGGATTGATTACCGTATTCGGCACAGTCGGATGCGCGATCGCGCCGAACTATGAGGTATTCCTTGCCGCGAGATTTGTTGCCGGCGCTGGGGCAGCGTGCGTGCTGACTGCTGGCCAGATTGTGCTGGCCGACATCGCCTCGCCCTCCAATCGGGGCCGGGTGATGGCGATCTACCAAGGCGTGTTCCTGTTCAGTGTCGGCGCCGGGGCGTTCCCGGGTGGTTGGCTGGCAGACCGATTCGGTCTCGCCACCCCGTTTTGGGCGAATGCCGCGCTCGCTGCCGTGGTGACCGTGCTGGCCTTCATGTTCGTCCCGGAAACGCGCGATTTGCGCAAAGCAAGCCACACCCGCGGCGTCCCGGCCCCAGTCCTTGCGTTTGGAGATCAGCTTCGGATCATTGCCCGGACGCCGGGATTCCTGCTGGTGTGCCTGGTCAGTTTCGCGGCATTTTTCGCCCGCACCGGTGGTCTGTTCAATGTGATTCCATTGCTCGCGGAGGACAAGATCGGATTGAGCCCGGGCCAGATCGGCATTGGCATCGGCATGATCAGCATCATGGGTCTGGTGTTGGTCTATCCCAGCGGCGCCCTGGTCGACCGCTTTGGCCGGAAGGGCGTGATCGTACCCTCAACCCTGCTGACCGGTGTAGCGATCCTCGGATTCGGGATCGCGGATTCGTTCGCAACCTTCATGATCGGATCAATCTTCTGGAGCGCCGCCAGCGGGGTCAGCGGCGCCGCCCCCGCGGCCTACACCGCCGATGTTGCCCCGGCGGGAATGACCGCGCCGACGATGGGCCTGTACCGGGCGCTGGCCGATGCCGGCTACGTGGCGGGACCGCTCGCGCTCGGAATCATCTCCGATCTCCAGTCGCCCAACGCCGCGCTTATCTTCACCTCGGTGTTGCTGATTGGCAGCGGCATCCTCTTCGCGCTCCGGGCGCCGGAGTCGTTGCCGCCGCGATTGGCGGCGCCGGTGGCCGAAACACCGCTTCCTCCCTGAATCAGCGCGCTCTCGCTGCTGTCTTGACTCGCCTGTTCGGCAGTTCGATCTGGAATGTCGAGCCTTTGTCTACGGCGCTCTCAACTGAGATTGTGCCGTCGTGGGCCTGCACGATGTGCTTGGCGATCGCCAGCCCCAACCCGGTTCCCT
>JACCUV010000398.1 GCA_013698495.1 Chloroflexia bacterium | reverse complement strand
AGTCGGATTTCTCCCCTTCCCGCGGAGGAGTTGGCGGATGTGCTCAAAGCAGCATTCGACCGGGTGGCATTGGTTGAGGGAGATGACATGGCGCATCGCGAGGCGCTGTGGGATTGCTCGACGCGCTGACAACGAACACCGAACTCCGCTAAACCCACGTTAGGGTCGACCGCCCGTCGACCCCGCTGAAACGAGCAGCCCACAACTCTGCGACTTTCCTCCTGCGTCGGAATGACAATTACCTTCCTCGCGGAGTCAGCAGGGCCGGAATTCTTCGAATGCGCGGAGAGACGGCTGTTACGATAGTTGAGTAGACTACCTGCCACGTCGTCGCCCACAACGGAGACCTCAAACCCATGCCAACATTCCGTGATCACCTCGAACAAATTCGGGCCGGCATCCGTGAGACGGATGTCCAGTCGGCGAACCAAGATGAAGCCTCCTTCGTCGACGTCCGCGAACAGGACGAAGTCGACCAGGGCCTGATCCCGCACGCCGTACACATCCCGCGCGGGTATCTCGAACTGCGGATCGAGGAAGCTCTGCCCGACAAGTCGGCGCCGATCGTGATCTACTGCGCCGGCGGCACACGATCGGCCCTGGCGGCGAAGTCGCTGCAAGAACTCGGCTACACCGATGTGGTGTCCCTGGCCGGGGGCTTCACCGCCTGGAAGGGCGCCGGAAAGTCGTGGTCGCTGCCGACCCAAACACTTTCAGCCGATCAGCGTCGCCGCTACAGCCGGCACACGCTTCTACCGGAAGTTGGGGAGTCTGGGCAACGTCGCCTGCTCGAGGCGCGGGTGCTGCTGATCGGGGCGGGAGGGCTGGGATCGCCCGCCGCCCTCTACCTCGCGGCGGCCGGTGTAGGCACGATTGGCGTCATCGACGCCGATGTCGTCGACGAAAGCAATCTCCAGCGCCAGATTCTGCACACGACGGATCGGATTGGCACGCCCAAAGTCGATTCCGCGCGGCTCGCGATCGATGCGCTCAATCCCGACGTCAACGTCGAGACCCACGGAACGCATCTGACACGGGACAACGCGCTGGAGATTATCGGGCGGTACGATGTAGTGCTCGATGGCTCGGACAACTTTTCGACCCGCTACCTGGTCAACGATGTCTGCACGATTTTGGCCAAACCGTACTCCCACGGCAGCATCTTCCGGTTCGAGGGTCAGGCCACGACATTCGATGCGCGAGATTCCTCCGCCCCATGCTATCGCTGCCTGTTCCGCGATCCTCCGCCACCGGAGTTGGCCCCGAATTGCTCCGAAGCAGGCGTGATCGGGGTGCTGCCGGGGGTGATCGGGACGATCCAGGCGACGGAGGTGGTGAAGCTGATTCTCGGAATCGGGGAGACGCTGGTCGGTCGGCTGCTGATGTACGATGCGCTCTCAATGACATTTCGGACGCTGAAATTGAGCAAGGATCCGGAGTGCCCGATGTGCGGTTCCGATGGCCCGGATTCGATCGAGGGGATCGACTACACCGAGGCCTCCTGCGCCGTTCCGGCAACTGCTCAACAAGTCCTCGCATGAAGACCGGCGTCTTGAGCGGACCGGATGTGGTTCGGTACTTGTGCGAATTCCGAAACGGGGTTCGACCCGCAATCGTGCAGGCGATCGCCGACGCCAAGGTCGACGATGTGCATCGGCCGGGCGTCATCCCCGGTGGCGTGGAGGACGGCTCGGTGTTCGCCGCATTCGTCCACATCGTCGATGTCGAGGAAAGCTGGCTGCACGAGCGGCTGCTCGGTGAGGGCGACAAAGACGGTCCCGAACCCGAACGCTACCGGGACATCGAGTCGGTGGCGGCGATCTGGGAGCAGGTCAGCGCCGACTGGGCCTCGTATCTGGACGGCAAATCCGAGGGGGACCTCGCGGCGCCGTTCGAGCTGGGACGCGGAGTGAGCGTCCCAACGTACACGATCGCGCTCCACGTGTTCAATCACACGACGCACCATCGCGCCGAAATCTGGTCGGCGCTGACGTCGTTCGGTGAGCACCCGCCGGAACTCGACGTGCTGGATTACGCGGCCCCGCGAGGGTGAGTCGACGTTCGACACCGGTGGAAAAAGGACTACAACCGTCATTTCGAGCGTGCCAGAAGTCTTCCCCCTTAGAGCGGGTGTCACAAAGCTTGACGATCTTGGCGGAAGACGGGCGGAGCAAGCTCCGCAGCCCTACCAAGACGGTAGGCGTCAACCATTTCGCGATCCGCTCTAGGTGGCAGGGGCCGAAAAATTTCCTCCCTCGTCGGAATGACACAAAGTTCACGTGATCTCGAAGATGGTTTCGATTTCGACGGCGACGTCGTTGGGCAGGGCCTGGACGCCGACCGCCGAACGGGCATGGATTCCCTTGTCGCCAAACACCGCGAAGTAGAGCTCCGATGCGCCATGGACAACGGCCGGGGAATCCGTGAACCCGGGCGCGGCGTTGACCATGCCGAGGACCTTGACAACGCGTTTGATCCGACCGAGGTCGCCGAGGACCGACTTGGCGGCGGCGATCTGGTTGATCGCGCAGTCCTTGGCCGCCTCGTACCCTTGGTCGACCGTCAGGGCGTCGCCGACGCGGCCTTTCCAACGAGGGTCGGATGGGGTTGAACCGGAGAGGTAGAGGAGGTTGCCGGTGATCACGCCGAGCGCGACGGCAGGATGGAAGGTGGTTTTCTCCTCGATCGCGATGCCGAGTTGTTTGAGTTTGTCGTCCGGGTGGGTCATGGAGTTCATGTGCCTTTCCGATTGAGTTTGCCGCCACAAGGGACGGCAACTACCCATTTACGTATGTTCGTAGGGTCCGACCTGTGTGTCGGCCCGATTCTTCATCCGCCGAGCAACGCGCGGATAGCGTCGACGACGACGATTTCTTCGCCATCTTCGATGGACTGCGGGTTGAGCGCAATGCTTCCCGTACCGAACAGGCTGACTGCTATGCACGGTTCGCCGTCCCAGAGCGCCTGGACCAGGGTCGGGGCGTCCATGTTCGCCGTGTCGTCAAGGGAGACGATCGCCCGCCCGTGCGGTTGGCCGGCTTCACTCGGGAATCCGCGTTCAACTGACACGCCAGGCAGCTCGCTGAGGCCGGAAATCCAGAACTGGACGATGTTCTCGTACCGGGCGAGCGTCGCCTCCTCGTCCTGAGCCAGCGACCACTCGACGGCGGCAAGGATGCCGAACAACTCCTCCTTGCCGACCTTGAGTGGACGCCCGATCGCGGTGTTCGGCGAACCGTTGGCGTAGCAGCCCTCGATCAGCTCGGGTCGGCCGACGACGAGACCGCTCGATTGGGGACCACGCAGACCCTTGCCGCCGCTGAAGATCGCGAGGTCGGCGCCGAGGTCGCGGGTGAAATGCCAGAGATTGCGCATTAAAGGGATTTGGGCGGCGGCATCGACGATCACCGGTACGTCGTGCCTGTGGGCGACCTCGATCATTGTCTCGATCGGCAAGGCATCCGCGGCGAAGTGGGCGCCGGCGAACCAGAGTACAGCCCCGGTCCTCGCGCCGATGGCTGCCTCCAACGACTCGACTGAGCCGTCGATTTCGACAAATGCGGCCCCAGTTTGGCGGGCGGCGTAGTCGTAACCGTTGCGCTGCGAGCGATGGACGATGATTTCCGTCTTGTCGAAGCCGTCGAGGCCCGGGAAGTTGGCGATTTTAAGCAGGTCGGTTCCGGCGAGCACCGAGGCGACGGCGACGACGATGCCACCGGCGGCCCCGGAGGAGACGAAGGCCGCCTCGTTGTTGGTGATTGTCGCGAGGCGCTTGCCGACCGCGCCTTGCAAGGCCAACAGATCGAGGTGCGACCTGGCGCCCTCGTCCATGGCGGCCACGACTTCAGGCGGCATCACCGAGCCGCCCAGTTTGGTAAGAGTGGCGGCGGCGTTGATCACCGGTCGCAAACCGAGATCGGCCAGGGTTGTGGCCCCGAGTTTGGTTGCGGTGTTGGTTGCCACAGGCCATTTCCCTCGCAGAGTCAGGAGTTACGCCAAGTAGTGGCCGCTCTCGTGGCGGCTAATCGGATCCTCGGTGGCATGATCTCCGGTGGGGTCGAATCTGTCGATACGGCACGGGGATCTGCGCCGGCGCGGTCAGGTCGGGATGGGCTGGGCGAATTCCCAGTTGTGACCGGCGGGATCGGCGAAGCAGGCGGTGCGCATGCCCCATGGCTGGTCAGTCGGTCCGTTGATGATCGTGACGCCCTTCGCGGTCAACTGGGCGCACCGGGCATCGACGTCCTCAACCACGATCGCGAACTGGACACGCGATCCGGATTCGGGCGCAGCAACCGTGGCAGGCGCGATCTGGCGTTGCGCGGCCGGGATCGTGAGGAG
>JACCUV010000388.1 GCA_013698495.1 Chloroflexia bacterium | reverse complement strand
CCTGCATCCTCCTGGCCCGACCGATCGCGGGGTGCGGGATGTCGCCATCACCAGCGATTTCGTTGCTCGTGTCGACGACGACCACTCGTTTGCGAAGTTCATCGGCAAGAACGCGAGCGGTTTCCCGGAGCAGCGTCGTTTTGCCGACGCCTGGTCGCCCCAGCAGCAACACACTTTGGCCCGACTCGATCAGGTCGCTGACGATCGCGATCGTGCCATAGACGGCACGGCCGATGCGGCAGGTCAGGCCCACAATCTCACCACCGCGGTTGCGAATGGCCGAGATGCGATGCAGGGTGCGTTCGATTCCGGCCCGGTTGTCGTCGCCAAAGTCACCGATTCGGCTGCTCACAAAGGCAAGGTCGTCGCGCGTGACGTCGATGTCCGAGAGCTCAATTTCGTCGAACTGAAATCGCGCCTCTGGCGGCCGGCCCAGATCCATCACGATCTCAATCAGCGAGCCGTGCTCGCTTGTCTCCTGAAGGGCCCTCGTTCGTTCCGAAACGTGGGGAGGGAGAACAGTGAGCAAGTCCTTCAGATCGTCCGTAACTTCAAATTCCTGGCCTGGTAGACGAGCGTCGTCTGGCAGTGTTTCACGCATGCTGCTCAACCGAAACCCCCGGGCGGGACACCCACCGAATCGCGATCCCGATTGCGGGAGCGATTCGCCAGGTGGTCCATGAAAGCGCACGCTGCCCATCGGGCATGATTAGGGCGCCTATCCAATAGACCCGGAGGCCGGGTCACGCGACGAACCGTTCAAGTACGTTGGAGCTCGTTTGCCTGCGGGCTCCTTCACCTCCTGCGGGAAGTTGACCACGCTCGCCACCGGCGCCCTGGCCAGGGCCGTGGTGTACTTCACATGCAGATCCTGCTCCAATTGAATCGAGAATCCGCGATCGAGCAGCGGGCGAATGAACTCCTGTTGGTATCCCCGCACCAGCACGTGGACCTGGCGCGGGGCCATGCTCGCGAGATCGGCAAAGACACCGGCGACGAGTCTGGGGAAGAGTTCGCCATGTCGAGGATCGATGATGAATTCGAGCACGTGCGAATCTGGTCGGGATTCGGCTCGACTGTATGCCACCACCCGGTTTCCGAGATCGACGATCCATCCCGCTTGCATGACGGAGGCCGAGAACCGTGGATTGATATCCCAGTGGTGACTCGTCAACGCCTCGGCATACTGCACCGGCTGCGGCACGGTCGCCATATACAACTGATGGATCGCCCAGACGTCCGATCGATGTTGCCGGCGCACGCGCGATGAGGCGTAGGTCAGGGAAAGCAAGGGAGCACCAAGGACGATTTCGTTGATGTAAGGAGTGAAACCGCTGGACCGGATGAACGGAACGACGTCCGAGTCGCCCGGGGCCTTGGCATAGAGCCGTTTGGCGCCTTCCAGGCCGGCGGAGACAACGCCGACCCGCAGCAGTTCTTCCCAGATCGGTTCGATTGCGCCGATGGAGGAGTGGACGCCAATACCTTCCAGCACCCATCGTCGATCGGGATCCACGACTGTGAACACCGCGTAGCCCACCGGACGGCCCCCGGCCCGCGCAACCAACACCCGGTCGTCTGAGGGCAGGAACGGCGCCAGTTGCCGGATTCCAGCCTGGAACGGTTGACCCGACGACAGGCGACGGGCCGGTTGATTCAGGAAACGTCGCTGGTCAATCGATCTCAGGCCGATCAGGTCTGACCAGCCCAAAAAGCCAACTTCAGGAGTGAATTGGGAATCGTTGACCTCGCGCGGGGCGCCTGACCTCGCCGGCACGCCTGGCTGACTGGTCTGGCGAGAGGATCCGGTCCTCAATCTGCCACGTCCTAACTGTGGGTGCTCACCCGGGCACGTCTGTCGACGTGTCCCCTGCCGTCTATTCTATCGCCATCCAGCCGTTCCCTCAAGTCAAATGCGACAAGCGAGGGAGGGACGTTCTGGCCAGGACCTGTGTCGATCACAGCGTTCTGCGACCAGTCATGGCCCGACCGAGGGTCATTTCGTCGGCGTATTCAAGATCGCCACCGACCGGCAATCCGCTGGCCGGGCGGCTGACGTGCATTCCCATTGGTGTGAGCAGACGATGGAGATAGGTGGCCGTGGCCTCTCCGGGCAAATCGAGATTGGTGAAGACGATGACTTCGTCGGGCGATTCGCGTACAACCCGGTCCTGAAGTTGCCTGATCTTCAGTTTGTCCGGTCCGATCCCGTCAACAGGCGATATTGCGCCATGGAGGACGTGGTATCGGCCCCGATATTCGTTGGTGCGCTCGATCGCAATCACATCGAGCGGTTGCTCGACAACGCAAATCCGATTCTCGCGCTTCGAATCGGCGCAGACGTGGCACGGGTCGCTTTCCGTCGTGTTGAAACAGTTTGAGCACAGGCGAATACGTTCCTTGACAGCCAGGATAGCCTCGGCGAGACCGATCGCATCGTCGCGCGAGGTTCGGAGCATGTGGTACGCCAGGCGAGACGCGGTTTTCGGGCCAATCCCGGGGAGTTTGGCGAGTTCGTCGATCAGACGGGCCACCGGTTCAGCGGTCGCGGAACTGGAACGTTGTGACAACCTCGCACCCTTTCTGGCGTCTGTGGGCCTGGTGTCAACGGTGTCGAAACCGACGCTCGAAATCAACCAGGGAATCATACCATCCACATGTGGCGAAACGTTTCTACACATCACTGCCATTCTCGCCATTCAATTGACAAGATAGCGCAAATAGCCCACGAAAACCGCTTGCAATAGACGAAGAGAGGTGATACTGTGACCTTGAACCTAAGTTGGTACAACCTGCGAGTAGCGGGGATCGTGGCTAGCGGTCACTTGCTGAGCAAGGTTGGGGGGGTGCCCGATTTGTACTCCAGTCGTGGAGGGGACATACGTGGACTTTCGTGACAAGACGTTGACGTGCCGCGATTGCAGCAAGCCGTTCACCTGGACGGCTGGTGAACAGCATTTCTTTCGGGCCAAGGAATTGATCAACATCCCCGCCCGATGCCCACAGTGCAGGTCCCTGCGCAAGGCAAAACTCGGGTTGCCCGATCGTGCGCAAACCGACGTAACGTGCGCCGAGTGCGGGCAACAAACAACCGTTCCATTTGTTCCTCGAAACGGGAACCCGGTATACTGCTCATCCTGTCTCGCCATGGCGCGTCGTGCGGCGCTCGCTGCGCGAGAGGTCGTGGTCACGCCGCTCGAACAATCGGTCGCCCTGCACCAGATCTAGCAAACACACGTCAGGGGAAGGACAAACGCCCGGAAACTCTCGGCGTGAGTTTCCGGGCGTTTTGGGCGCCTCGGGTGGACCGTCAATCATTAATTGGGATGGCGACACACGTCGCGTCGTCATTCTGACGCGAAGCGGAAGAATCTGGCCCCGCTGGATACGGCGACGCACTCGACGACGAAGTCGGCGCCTGACTGGGCAGCCAAAGAACGTCTGCTGGCGCGGTCCGGCTTCGCCGGTATTCAGTAGGGCCGACACTTCCTTCGTCAGTGTGACGGTTTAGAGCGGATCGCGAAATGGTTGACGCCTACCGTCTTGGTAGGGCTGCGGAGCTTGCTCTACCCGTCTTCCGCCAAGATCGTCAACCTTTATGACACCCGCTCTAGGAACCCGTCAGACAAAGGCTGACCCACCATTCAGGGCTGACATCCTGCTAGTCGTCGCTGAGGAGCACGGTTCGGCCGCGGACTCCGTCGGACGGTCCGATCACGCCATCGTCTTCCATGTGTTCGATGAGCCGCGCGGCGCGATTGTAGCCGATACGCAACCGGCGTTGGAGCATCGATGCTGAGGCGGTGCCCTGTTGACGCACGACATCGAGTGCCTGCGCCATGAGCGGATCGTCTTCGGCGTCGTCCTCCTCGCCGGGCTCGGTTGCGCTGCTCGGGAGTTCCATCCACTCGGGCGCGTATTGCGGAATCGGCGAGACCGCGTGCCAATGATCGACCACGGCTTTGACATCGTCGTCGATGAAGGCGCCCTGGATGCGGACCGGTTTTGCGGCATCCGGCGGAAGATAGAGCATGTCGCCCTTGCCCAGCAGGCGCTCGGCGCCCGGCATGTCCAACACGACCCTGCTGTCGATCATGGACGACACCGCGAACGCGATTCTGGCCGGGACATTGGCCTTGATCAGACCGGTGAGGACATTCACCGAGGGACGCTGGGTGGCGATGATCAGGTGAATGCCGGTGGCTCGCGCCATTTGGGTCAAGCGCGCGAGCAGGGTCTCGACCTCGTCCGGGGTGGTCATCATCAGGTCGGCGAGCTCGTCGATGATGACGACGAGGTACGGGATCTTTTCGGCTTCCGGCTCATCGACGGTTTTCATCCGATAGCCGTCGATGTTGCGGACTCCAAGTTGCTTGAACAGCTCGTACCGCCGGTTCATTTCCCGTAGCACCATCCGCAACGCGCCGACCACCTTGTCCATTTCGGTGACGACGGGACATTGGAGATGCGGCACGGCGTTGTACATGGTCAACTCGACCATCTTGGGATCGATCATCAGCAACCGCAACTCGTCCGGGCGAAACCTGATCAGGAACGTGCTAATAATGCCGTTGAGACAGACACTCTTGCCCGCTCCGGTCGCGCCGGCGATGAGCAGATGGGGCATTTTCGTGAGATCGCCGACCACGTACCGGCCATTGACATCACGTCCCAGGGGCAGGGGCAGTTTGGCCTTGGATTTGGAGAAGGCCGGAGACTCGATGACCTCACGGAGTCCGACGGTGGCGATCTCGGGGTTGGGGATTTCAAGCCCGACGCGCGCCATGCCAGGGATCGGGGCTTCGACGCGAATGCTTTCGGCGGCAAGCGCCAGGGCGAGGTCGTTCTGGAGCTCGGTGATGCGGCGCACCTTGACGCCATTGCCTGGTTCCAGCGCAAATTGCGTGACCGCTGGTCCAGGATTGATTTCGCGGACCGTGGCTTCCACCTTGAAGCTGGCGAGCGTCTCCTCGATCGCGCGGGCCTTCGCTTCGAGATCGACCGTGTTCGGCGCCACCGCATCGTAATAGGCGAGGTGGCGAATATCTGGCAAAGGCAATGGCGCTCCGGTCACTACCGGCGTCGGGAGTGGAGGAGTCGCTTTGGGCTCTGGGGATGGCTGGGCCGGCTGGCGTTTGGGGATGTTGATGACCCGTGCGATTGGAACCGGATTGGACCCGGGCAGAACCGCGGCGGGTTTCGGCGCTTTGACCGCGACCGCCTTCGGCTTGCGTCGAGGCCAGAGGCGCCGCACATCTCGTTCGAGACTCAGGAGGTCGGTGTCGGCAAGCAGGAAGACCGAAACGATGCCGGCGCCGAACAGGACCAGGCCGG
>JACCUV010000369.1 GCA_013698495.1 Chloroflexia bacterium | reverse complement strand
TCGATCTGACCTGAAGTCGGCAGTACGAAACAATGAATTGGCAATCTTGTACTCCGGACTACAGGAAGTCACCTACCACTTCTTTGCCGTCTGTGTCGCTGCGATTGACGGTCTTCTCCCTTTAGTTGCAAAGGCCACTGGCTACAAGATCAGCAAAGAAGACAAGGATGTCCTGCGGTCATTCACTCCTCTGCGCGACTATTTCGAGCACATGGAGAACCGGGCACCCGGAAAGAGCCGCGAGTCAGAAGTGGTGAGTGAGTATGATGACGGACGCGTTTGGCGCGTAGTGTCTGGGTTTCACACCGATGAATTCGACCGCATCTTGCTAAACAACAGACCCATTGATGTCACAAGCAGAGGCTGCGAAGCAATTGAGGAAATTGTCGCCAGAAATTATGTGGAGATGAAAGCAAGTTGTTTAGAACAGGTTCGCCGCCATTATCTCCAAGGATTCAAGCCAATTCCATCACCGTCAGAAGTACCCTATGTTCCTCTGGTGAGCGTGTACTCCGTGTTCGACGGCGGTCGGGGTATGTGAAAGTCTCAATCAGTTTCCCTGTCTCTGAACTCCGGCGCTAGTCGCATATCGTCGAGTTAATCCCGGACCACCGGCATTGGCATCTCCTTCGCTCACTCCTTTCTTTAGTCATGAACGCCATCATAAACGCGCCGATGAGGACTATGACCACCCGGATCCCGACTATCAGGGCGTTCTCCTGGCCCAATGTACTGTCTTTCGACCCCATTTCGCGAAAAACGGGGTAGAATCGAAACACTGCCCGCGGATGTCGGGCGGATTGAACGCTGTCCCCGGCCCGCGTGTGCGGGCATCTTTCGGGTCGACGGCATGGAACACCAGGAGGTGCAGGATGACCAACTTCATCTACGAGAGCGAGCTCCTGGAGACTTCGCTCCCCAGCAATTGCAGCGAAGGATACCCATGTCCGTCACCGAATCCGATATCCCCGAGGTCTTTTTCAACGATGGCTGGATAACCGCCGTCGAATATCTGGTCAGCAGCGGCAAGGAGGGCACCGTTTTCTGTTGCCGGGCCGCCGAACCCACCGGTCTCGACCGCCTGGCGGTCAAAATCCACCGTGGCCGCAACTTCCGATCCTTCAAGAACGACGCGATCTACCTGAGCGGTCGCGCGATGGGCGTTTCGCTCAGCGGATCCGCCGGCGTCAAATCGAGCGGGATGCCCGATCGTCGCCTCGAACGCGCTGTCGCCAAGCGAACCAGACGCGGCAAGGCGGCGATCGAGCACTCCTGGATTAATCACGAGTTCAACACGTTGCAGGTGCTGCACGCCGCCGGCGCGCGCGTGCCGCGGCCGTTCACGATGTCAGGTCACGCGGTGCTGATGGAGTATCTCGGCGACGAGCACGGCCCGGCCCCGATGCTCAAGCATGTTTCCCTGGAGCGGCGTCAGGCGGTCGAGATGTTCACGGGCCTGATCGACGAGATCACGCTGTGGCTCGCCTGCGAACGAATCCACGGCGATCTCTCGCCCTTCAACATCCTCTACTGGCAGGACCAGGCAATGGTGATCGACTTTCCTCAGGCGGTGAACCCGCGCGACAACCCGGACAGCCTCTTCCTCCTCGAACGCGATATCCGCAACGTGGCCATGTACTTCGAACAGTACGGCGTCGCCGCCGACCCGGTCAGGATCGCTCGGGACCTGTGGCTGAAGTTCATGCGCGGGACGTTGTAGGGACACGTGCGAGAATCGCGTACGGGCGGACCTGCCACGGCCCGCGATGACACATTGCCTTGTCCGCTTCCTGGCCGATGCCATCGTCCGCCCTGCCTCCTCCGCTCATTCCTGCTTAACGGCAGACAAGAGTAAGTCGGGTCGTTAACCATTCGACAAGCTCGGTCGACGCCTACGATATCGTCTTCTTCCAGGCGCCGACGTAGGCGGCCGGCACGAAACCCACGGCCTCGTTGACGGCCAGCATCGGCCGGTTCTCCTCGGCATTGTCGGTGACGATGAACGGCGATTCCGGGCTGACTTCCCCCAACTGCTGGATGTTGGCGGTCTTCACCGCCATCCCAAGGCGATGCCCACGATGCTCCTTCAGCACGAGGGTCACGCCCTGGTGCACGGGCCGCGACCGGTCCTCCGGGACCGAGAGCTCGTTGAGGGCGACGAGACCGCCGCTCGGGATATGTTGAACGGCGGCGGCGAGGGTGGTGCGCCCGGCCCGGATTCGCCGCTCGTCGTTCTTGCGCACGCGTTCCGCATCCCACGGTTC
>JACCUV010000325.1 GCA_013698495.1 Chloroflexia bacterium | reverse complement strand
CGGCGCCATGCCCACTATCGACGGCTACAATTTTGCCGAGGGCAGATCCGCCGCTCAGGTCGACCTCGTCAGCGACCGGGGCGATCCCCTGTTGGCGAAATGGCAACTCGGATTGGGCCGTGTGGTGGCGTGGACGGCCGACAATGGCAGCGACTATGCCTCGCAGTGGACAGATTGGGACCAATACAACCAGTTTTGGGGTCAGACGCTGCGGTGGAGCCTCCCCGACCCGACCAATCAGGCGATTACCGTCGACCTCGCCCGCACGGGTTCCAATATGGTTGTCACCGTCGACAGCCAAACCGCCGATGGCAATGCGAGAGACCTGCAGGGGCAATCGCTGACTATCGTGCTGCCGGGCGGCGAAACACAATCCGCGGCCCTTTCGATTGATTCTCCGGGCAGTTACGAAGCGATCGTAACCGCGCCCGATCCGGGGTCGTATCGAATCGAGCTTCCTGATCTGGGGATCGGGTTGGCTGGCGCAATCCAGGCTTCGCCGGAGTGGCTCCCCGCCGAGGATGGCGTGACCCTGCTGGAAGCGATCGCCGGCCGCACCGGTGGCGAGATTCGATCGCTCGATCAGGCGCCGGACGCATCGTTGTTCGATGCGGGTCAGGCGAATGCCCGGGCGCCAGGGGCGGTGCGGGCGGTTTGGTACCTGCCGCTGATTGCGGCGCTCGCCTTGTTCGTCGCCGACATCGCCTTGAGGCAAGCGCATTTGTGGTCGACGACATCGACGCCGCCCAGCCTGGCGGATCGCAATTCTCCCTAGGAATCCCCGTACAATGCGCTGCATCGAGGGGCGGTTGCGCGCGCCAGTGCGTGCCAGTGCGCGGCAGTGAGGAACCATGGCCAAAATCGAGATTTCGTTCGATGGAAACGGGATATTTCGCACCGTCGATTTCAACGAACTTCCCAGCTTCCTGCGGCACGATCACGCGTTCGTCTGGATCGATGTGGATGCCGCCAATCCCGAAGAATTATCGGGTCTCCAGGCGCAGTTCGGTCTCCACCGGGTTGCGGTGGAGAGCGCACTGGCGGAACAGCAGCGGGCCAAGATCACGCTCTACGACGACATGATCTATCTCGAGTTCTATGGCCTTCGGCTTGCCGATGACGATGTCCAGGCCGATGACATCGGCATCTTTGTTGGCGAGAAGTTCATCATCACGATCCGGCGGAACAATCTCCCCTCGCTTGAGCCAATCCAGAATCGTTGGAAGGATGAACAGGAGCTCGTCAAAGGAATTGCCCCTCGGAACAATCACACCCCCGGGGACGGCGTTCGGCCGGCCCGGAAACCGCCGTCCAGCGCGATGCTGCTGTACGCGATCCTCGACGAACTGGTAGACGGCTACTTTCCGGTTGTCGAATGGCTTGGGGATGAAGTCGAAAAGCTCGAGGATGTCGTGATCGCGTCCAATTCAACAAGTCCCAACCTCGACGTGCAACACATGCGCACACGGTTGCTTCGCCTGCGCCGGCTCATGTCGCCCGAGCAGGAGGTGCTGAACTCGCTCTTGCGCCGGGACGTGCCGATTATCGACGAAACAGTGATCCCCTACTTCGCCGAGGTCTACGACCATATCCTGCGCATTCACGACTGGATGGAATCGTACCGCGATCAGCTCTCGACGATTGTCGACCTGCAACTCTCGCTGCAATCCAACAAGCTCAACGAGACCGTGCGCACGCTCACGGCCTGGTCGATCATTCTCATGGGCAGCACCCTGATCGCGGGGATCTATGGCATGAACTTCGTCCACATGCCCGAACTGGGTTGGTTGCTTGGCTATCCGTTTGCCCTTGGATTGATGTTGGCGGTCGGTTCCGGACTGTTCGTTACGTTTCGCCGCCATAAATGGTGGTGACGGTTATGTCCAGTAGTGGTCTCCCGAGGAACGTTCCAGCGGGGCAGGACCCCGCCGTTCCCGTTGGATACGCTGGAAGTGGCGGCCAACGATTGCGGGCGGCGACACGTTTCGCAAACGTCCAAGCCGGGTGAGGCACTGTGTTTGGGGATGAGTAGTCCCGCCGCGGCGAACTCACACGCATTGCGCAGGGGCGAACCCCCGGCACGGGAAACACCTGACCAACCGCATTGCAGGGGTGGTCCGCCCGGGAGTTGATCCGCCAGGGCGCTGTTGTGGAGGCCAATCCGTGCGGGACCACACCAGATCGGCAATCCTGCTCATCCAGAGATTACGAAATATTCGTAAATGTTATGTCGCGTGGTTGGATGAGGGTTCGGGGCGGGGCGGCGGCGTGACCATCCGCGCGTACGAACCAGCGTCGTCCGGTTCAGGAGTATCGTCCAGCTCGATCAGCCGGGCCGATCCCTCGTCGTCGAAGAAGTCGTCGTCCATCGCCCCGGCCGCGAGCAGTTGTTCGCGGGCCAGAATCGCGACCTGAACCGGATCGGCGAAGCCGGTGTTCTGATACTCCATGGCCCGCGCCGCGGCCACCGACGATATCCAGGTCGCCGCCTCCGCTGTCCACGATGGAATGGAATCGTAGAGACCATGTCCGCTTTCCGGATACCAGATCAGCGTCCCGATCGCTCCGGCGCGGGCAGCCAGCAATTGCGATTCCGTGGGCGAAACGATCAGATCGTGCCCTGCGCCGAATACCAGCAGCGGCGATTTCATTTCCGGTGCGACATCGTGAAGTGAGTAGTGGTTCATGTTGGTTGAAGCCCCTGCCGCCGTGCCCGCGGAAAAGTCGTCCAGTTGGCGGAGCAAAAATGGACTACCGTGACCAATCCAGCGCGCTGGATCGAACGGCGGCGTCACCGCCACACTCGACATAAGGCGCCGATCGTAGGCTGCGCAGCGCACCGCCAGATTACCGCCGACGCTCACACCCACAACCGAGATTTGGGCCAGATCGACGCCTGGTTCGTGACGCATGACTTCGAACACGCCGTCGAGCAGATCGTCCTCGTCGTGCGCGGACACTGGAACACTCGAGGACTCGCCTGTTCCAGGAATATCGAGTGACAACACCGACAACCCGGCGCGCAGGAAGCTGGCGGCCCAATCGAACGACTCTTCCTTCGATGAATTCGATCCATTCAGCACCACAACCAACCCGCTGCGGCTCGGCGCTCCAACCGGCGATTGGAGGTACCCCGTAAGCATGTACGTACGCCACGGTATCATCAGGCGCCGCGCATTGGGATAGAGATACGGCTGTGCCTGCGCGAACAGGGAAGCGGCGGCGGCGCGACACGTGCGCACCGTCCGCGTGTCATTGGCCGCTAACAATTGAGCGCAGTGGTAGGAGAGCGCCGCGAGGCGTCGCGCCTGGGCCGCTTCCAGCAATTGCTTGGCGGAGACCTGGCGGCGGTAGTCGCCGAGAAAGCGCTGGGCGGTTTCGATCCAGGCGTTCGCCCAACCTTCTGGCGACTTGATGCTGGCGAGGGTCGATTCGAGGATGTCGGCGTGAATGCCCATCGCCAGGAAACGCGCGCGCATCGATTGCGGCAGGATGCCGGCCGAGCGGAATCGCAGGACCGAGGCTGCGTAGCGCTCGTCAAAGCGCTTCACCCACCGCCACGCATCGGGGGCATAGCGCCACTGGGGAATGGAAACTTTTTCGTCCGATACAATCATGCGGCGTTCGTCCCTGTCGATGGGGAGTGTTGAATCGTCATTCTAGACCTTTAGACCCCACCAAAGTTCACGCGCCTCGATCAGCGCCTGGCGAATCTCTTCCGCTTCACGCGCATCGTGCTGGGCAAGGACGATGCGGTCGAGGCGGCAGGTGAACCGTCGAAGGTAGGCGACGATCTCTTCAATCATGGCGACGGCCACTTTTCCCGTAGGGAGCCGGCCGGTTCCCAGACCCGAGCCCAACGGGGGCAGGAGGATTGACTTCACACGTCGTCGATCCGCTTCGGTCAGCGCCGCTGTCGTCGCATGCCGCACGATATCGAGGCGTGTCGGCGCGCCAAGCGCGTCTGAAACGACCGCGTGGATGATGCACCACACACCGTTTTTGACGAGCGACCCGGGATTGGTCGATATCGCCGAACCGATTGTCAGCGGAGCGTGCGTCATTGCTTCGCGCTCGATCTCGATTCCGCCCGCCATCCGGATCCGTCCGGCTATGCCGGCGCCCATCACCCCACGCCGGTTCGCCGGGCAGACAATGGCTTCCACCCGCTGCTCAAGCACCGATCCGGCCACGGGGTGGACGAAGGTTCGCCCAAACCGCACGCCCTCGGTTTCATCGATGACCGTTACATCCAGATTCATGCAGTCAGCTGCTCTCGATGGCATGGTGAACGGCGCTCGACAGCCCCGAGTGCGTTTCACATGCCGGACCGGGAGTTTAGCAGGGTCGGGGGTCATGAGGTCGACGAGGACACCATTCGGGAGTCCACCCGGGTGGACTCCCGGTCCGTCTCGAACGACGTGTCACGGCTGAACGATGCGCAAGACCCCGTTCGTGGCGTCGACGTAGATGAGGCCCTGATCGATCCAGGCGAGACTCCCGATCCCAACTCCCTCATCGTTGGCCAGGACGGTCAGGAGGTTGCCCTGGGTGTCCCAAATCTCGATGGTGGCGCCGGCGTTGATGGCGATTCGGGAGCCATCGGGCGAGAAGTCGTAGTCGGCGCCTGAGAACGGAACCTGCACGAAAGGAGAACCGGGCGCCTGAATCGAGGCCAGCATCAGACTTCCACCGGACACATACGAAATCTGCCCGGCGGCGGGATTGAAACGAATCAGCGACAGATCCTGCCCGAACGGATTGCTGTCCACGACCTCGACGCTCGACGGCGTGATCAGCAGCCACGATGACGACGTCGGCGCCAGCAAGCCGCCGCTGACCGGGTAAGGCCGGGTTGTCGTGAAGTAGTCGGCTTCGCCGCCGCCGAGAAGGCGGTCGTCGATCGGCTGAAGCGATCCAGGGTCGAGCGTAACGGCCCAGAACTCGATCGGATAGGTGTCGCCACCAGACCGCTCGTAAATCGCCTCTCCACTGAGCCAGCCGATTGGCGCGTCCGCATAGCCTGACCCTTCACCCGAGCCCGACGAGATGTCGACCCGCGTACCATCCGGGCCGAAGGCATACACACTACCTCCCGATGCCTCCAGGGTAACGCCGTTCGATACCAGGGAGACGCGCCCTGGACTGACACTCCAAATCAGCTCGCCATTCGAACTCAGGCCGAGGCGAGTTCCCGGATCTCCAGGCACGCTGCCGAGATCGCCATAGACCTCGGCGCTGCCAAGGGAAACACCGTCGCCAATGTCGGTGGTTTGCAGCGTGGAATCGTCCGCGGACTCTTCAACTTCGACTGCTTCGGCGGTCTCTTCGCCGCCGGAACCACTTGGCAAGATGGTCTGGTCCGGGTCGTCGGAGTCGTCGCCCACGGGATCCTGTTCGGTCTCGCCGCCGTCGATCTCGAATACCTGGGATGGCGTTTCGTCGGCCTCGTCGACTTCGATCACCTGGGCTGGTGTTTGATCAGCCTCGTCGGTTTCAACGGTGGTCGTGTCCTCGCTTGTTGGCTCCTCGACGGGCGGCTGTGGCGGATCGTCGCGAGACTCGATCGGCGGCGC
>JACCUV010000307.1 GCA_013698495.1 Chloroflexia bacterium | reverse complement strand
GTTCCGGTACTCGGTGCTTTGCCAGGACGAGACGCCGTTCACTTCCGAGGCTGAGGTTTTCGCCTTCGCGAAATCGGCGGACGTGAGCGACCTGGTGATCGAGTACGGCTCGCTGTCGACGTTGACTGGCATCTTCGATGTCTGCACCAGGTGGGACCTTCCCGCATCGTCGTCGATCGAGAACGAACCCGTCATCAGCGGTGCGCCCACGCTGATCGTGACCGGTGCCTACGACCCAATCACCCCCACATCGTACGGTGATGTCGCGATGGCAACTCTGCCGAATGCGACACTGGTTGAAAGCGGCATCGCAGGACACGATCCCCTCTCGACCAGCGGCGACTGCGGGGTAAATGTGATGCACAGCTTCCTGATCAACCCCGCGGCCGTTTTGGACACAACCTGCCTGACCGACGTGCGGCCCGACTTCTCGCCTGAATGACCAGGACGTCCAGGAACTCGATTTCATCCCACATGGTCGAAGGGGCGGACCAGAATCGGCCGCGATCAATGTGCTCCATAGCCTAATCTTTTCGATTCGTGTGTCCGCCCGTGCTTGCCCGTCTCTCTGGTGTGTGCCAAGCCCGTTGCTGGAAACGAGAATTACACGACTGCCTGCATGGGAGCCTGCAACCGATGGCGGGAATGCTGCCGCGGGAACCGAAGCTCGGACGGAGCAAGCTCCACAACCTTACCAAGATCCAGCGAGCCCACCGATCTGCAATGTGATTTACGAGACGACGCTGGGGTCTGCTCCTTCGACCCGGATCGTCACCAACACCTGGTCGGCGGTCACAATGTCGCCGACCGAGCACGACACTTTGTCGACTACGCCGCTCACCGGCGCATCGCAAACGATCTCCATTTTCATCGCCGTCAACGTCACCAGCGATGTTCCCTTCTCCACACGATCCCCGGCCTCGACGTGAACGCTGACGACGCTGGCCGGCATCGGGGCCCGCACCTGGCCGTCGCTTGCCCGCTCCCGCGCCGCTATACGAGCAACGGGGCGTGGACCATCGTGGACGATCCAGCTCGCGCCGTGGACTACCACCTCTCGCCCTGACTCCAATGCAGTCACGGCCACCTTCGCGACTGCGCCATCGACGTTGATCGTCCACACGCCCGATGCGTCCCGCCACCAGTTGAAGGGCACGGTCTTGTCGTCAGTCTCCACCCGCCAACCATCCGGAGTCCGGGCTACACGCATTCGCGATTCCCAGTCCTCGCCGTGGAACGTCATCGGGGCTGCTCCGGACATTCGCCACGGTCCGATCGCCGACCACGGGTCAACTGCCTGCGTCGATGTGACGTCCAACGCATGCGCCAGGACCGAAAACGGGACGAGTGAGCGGTCTGGCGGGGAAGCAATCACGTCGCCTGCCGTCTGTGTCGTCGCGGCGCCAGCCAGAAATACCTCGTTGTCCAGCAAATCGACTGTCCAGGAGATATTTGTCGTCACCCCGGCGATCACCGTCTCGCGCAGGGCAGTGCGAAGCTCCGCGATCGCCGCCACACGATCGATTCCGTACGCCACCACCTTGGCCAGCATCGGATCGTATGTGTTTGGCACCGCGTCGCCGGTCGCATAGCCGGCGTCGACGCGCACATTCGGCCGGTTCGGCCACGAGACGGCCGTCAGCTTCCCGGACGATGGCAGGAATCCGGTCCAAGGGTCCTCGGCATAGATGCGCGCTTCAACCGCGTGGCCACGCGGCGCGGTGTTCACCTGCTCCGGCGCGTGTCCACCCGAGGCGATCAGCAGTTGCCAGGCGACGAGATCGATGCCGGTCACCAGTTCGGTCACCGGGTGCTCAACCTGGATTCGAGGGTTGACTTCGAGAAAGGCGATCTCGCCATCACTGGCCAGCATGAACTCGCAGGTGCCAATCCCCCGGAGCCCGACTTCATTGGCGATCTCCACGGCGTGCGCGTGCAGCCGACGTCGCGTCTCATCGTCGACGTTTGGCGCCGGGGCTTCCTCGATCACCTTCTGGTGACGTCGTTGCAGCGAGCAGTCCCGATCGCCCAACGCCAACGTCTGCCAGCCATCAGCGACGATCTGGACCTCGACGTGGCGGGGAGCGACCATTTCGCGTTCGAGATAGACGACCGCGGCAGACCCGGTTGATGACCCTTCGCGCCGTGAGGCGGAGATCGCCTCAACCAAGGCGCCCTCATCGGCAACGTGCCGCAATCCACGACCGCCGCCGGCGCCGGCTGGTTTGACGAGGAGCGGGAAACCGATTTCCCTGGCGATGGCGAACCATGCATCGGGTTCATCGCCCAATGGGGCGCTGGCCGGGAGGACGGGCACGTTGGCGCGTACCGCGGCGGCGCGGGTCTCCAGTTTGTCGCCGCAAAGGCGCAATGTCGCCGCCGATGGACCAACGAATCCAATCCCCGCCGTTTCGCAGGCGTCGGCGAGGTCGGCATGCTCGCTGAGGAAGCCGTAGCCGGGGTGCAGGAAATCCGCCCTGGCGCGCTGAGCGGCGGCAACGACGAGTGAAACGTCGAGCTCAGCGCCTGCGTCGCCAATCAGCTCGACTCGGCCAATCTGGCGGGCCGCGTAGCTCTCCAGGTCCGGCCCGCCGGCGAGTAGAATCGGGATCGCGCCGAGGCGCTCGCAGGTGGCCGCGATCCGGATCGCGATTTCGCCACGGTTCGCGATCGCCACCCGTTTACCGGAGAGGTTGCTGCTGGTCATTGCGGCGACTCTCCAGGAGCCCATCGTGGCGATCGTTTCTCCAGGAATGCGCGCATCCCTTCCTGACCTTCGTCGCTCGCGAGGCGGTCGGCCAACATCGCCGTCGTCACGGCGCGGTGGCGTTCGGGGTCGAATCCGTTCAGCCCCTCCGGCAAACGCTTGATCGCGGTCAGTGCTCCGGGCGCGCCGTGGAGGAGGTGGCCTACGACCCTGACGACGGTGTCATCGAGGTCATCCACGGGTCCAACCTGATGCACGAGACCGCAGCGCAAGGCAACATCGGTTCCAAACGGAGCTGCCTCCAGCATCAGGGCGCGCGCGTGGCGACTACCAAGCGCGGCGAAGACCCAAGGCGAGATCACGCCCGGAATCAACCCCAGGCGGGCCTCGCTCAGCGAGAATCGGCTTCCCTCGGCGGCAATCGCGATGTCCGCCGCGCAAATCAACCCGACACCACCGCCGTAAGCGGCGCCGTGGATTCGGGCCACGATCGGGAGCGGACAACTCGTCATCGCCCCCAACAGGTCGACAATCCCGGCAGCATCGTCGACGGCCCGACAACTCGCGGCCGCCTCGACGAACTCGGCGAGGTCCCCGCCCGCGCAAAACGCCGGACCATCCCCGGACAGCACGACAACGCGCGTTCCCGCATCTTCCCCGGCCGCCCGGAAAGCGTCGTGCAGCGCCGTCACCAGCGATCGGGAGAGCGCATTCCGCTTGTCCGGCCGGTTGAGGGTAAGCCGCAGCACCGGTCCATCGTGCTGAATGTTCAATTCGCCGGTCATATTCGTAGAACACCGTAGTCAGTTGCTCGTATCGGCGCGTTGAGCGTGGTCGACAAGGCGAGACCAAGCACATCGCGAGTCCGACGAGGATCGATGATCCCATCGTCCCAAAGCCGCGCGGTGGCGTAGTACGGACTCGCTTGCTCCTCGTATTGAGCCTCGACATCGGCCCGAATCGCCGCCAGCGAGGCTTCGTCGAGGTCCTCGCCGCGGGACAGGATGCTCTGGCGCCGGATATCGGTCAGCACCCCGGCAGCCTGTTCCCCGCCCATCACCGAAATCCGGTGCGATGGCCATGAGAAGACGAATCGCGGGTCGTAGGCGCGTCCGCACATCGCGTAATTCCCGGCGCCGTAGCTGGCGCCAATCATCACCGTCAATTTCGGAACCTGTGCCGCCGCCACTGCCGCGACCATTTTCGCGCCGTCGCGAGCGACACCTTCGCGTTCATACTTGCTGCCGACGATGAAACCGGTGATGTTCTGGAAGAAGATCAACGGAATCCGTTGCTGCGCGCACAACATTACGAAGTGGGCGCCCTTGCGGGCCGTCTCGGGAAAAATCACGCCATTGTTGGCCAGAACCCCGACCGGTATCCCGTACAGGTGCCCGAAGCCGCAGACCAGCGTTTGCCCGTACTCAGCCTTGAACTCGCGGACCTCGCTGCCGTCCAGCACCCGCCGCAGCACCTGCCGCACATCGTAGGATCGTCGTGGATCGGAGGGGACAATCGAAAGCAGGTCTTCGGGGTCTTCTTCGAGATCGCGAATCGGTTCCCGCTGCCAGGGCGTGGCCGGAAGCGCCGACCGTGGCTGGCCCATCAGCGACCGCGCCAGCGCCAGCGCCTCCGGCTCGGAATCGGCGACGTAATCGACGACACCACTGATCCGGCCGTGAACATCGGCCCCACCGAGTTCCTCGGCGGTCACCCGCTCGCCCGTGGCCGCCTCGACAAGGGGCGGACCGGCCAGGAAGATCGTGCCTGTGCCGCGCACAATCACCGATTCGTCGCACATCGCCGGGACGTAGGCGCCGCCGGCTGTGCAGGAGCCAAGCACCGCCGCAACCTGGCGCGAGCCCTGGGCCGAGAGCAACGCCTGATTCCGAAAAATCCGCCCGAAGTGCTCCTTGTCGGCGAAGATGTCGCTCTGCAACGGCAGGAAGGCGCCACCGGAATCGACGAGGTATAGGCACGGCAGGTGGTTGGCGAAGGCGATTTCCTGGGCCCGGAGGTGCTTCTTGACCGTCATCGGGAAGTATGTGCCGCCCTTGACCGTCGGATCGTTGGCGACGATCACGGTTTCGCGTCCGCCGATCCTGCCAATCCCGGTCACGATTCCGGCTCCGGGGCTGGCGCCGTCGTACATCCCATCGGCCGCCAACGGCGAAAGTTCGAGGAATGGCGAGGCGGGGTCGAGCACGCGGTCGATGCGTTCGCGCACGGGCAGTTTGCCGCGGGCCGCCTGCTTCGCCTTGGCAGCTTCGCCGCCGCCAAGCGCCGCCTGCGCAAGGCGCCGCTCAAGCTCGGCTATCGCGCCGGCGTTGATCTCGTGGATGGTTTGTTCGGCTGATTGCGTTGCGACCACTAGCCTACCCCACAGACGTCACCCTTCGCTGACGCTCAGAGTGACGGTCATCGAATGATCCGCCTTCGCCTAACCCGCCAGGCCCATTTTGCGGGCGATCACGAGCTTGAGGATTTCGCTGGTGCCTTCGCCGATCGTCAGGATTTTGGCGTCGCGGTAGAATCTCGGGACCGCCGACTCCTCAATGTATCCGTATCCGCCATGAATCTGCATGTTTTCCTCAGCGGCGCGGACCGCGACCTCCGAGGCGAACAGCTTCGCCGAAGCCGCCTCCTCGGTGTACGGCTGTCCGGCCTCCTTCAGCGCCGCCGCCCTATACGTCAGCAGCCGCGCCGCCGCAATCTGGGTCTTCATCTCCGCAAGCTTGAACTGGATCGCCTGCTGCCGCGCAATCGGCGCGCCGAAAGCAACCCGCTCCTGGGCGTAGGCCGAGGCCTGTTCGAGCGCGCCCTGCGCCAAACCGACAGACATCGCGGCGACCCCGACGCGTCCCCCATCGAGCGGCTGGAGGAAAACGCGGGCGCCCTTGCCGAGCTCGCCGAGCATCGCCTCGTTCGGTACGCGGCAATCGCTGAACACCAGCTCCCGCGTATCCGAGGCGTGCCATCCCATCTTGTGATACGGCGGTTGCGACTCGTAGCCAGTCGTGCCCGTAGGGACGATGAAGGCCGTCAATTTCGTGCCGCTGTTTGTTTCGGTCTGGGCGGTGACGATGACGAAGGCGCTGAGATCGTTGCCGGCATTGGTGGTGAACGACTTCGTGCCGTTGATCACCCACTCGTCGCCGTCGCGCCGGGCCGTCGTCCGCGCCGCCTGGATGTCGGAGCCGCCGCTCGGTTCAGTGCTGGCGAACGCGCCCAGGTGTTCGCCCTGGGCGAGAGGAACGAGCCAGCGCTGTTTTTGCTCCTCTGTGCCGAACAGCAACACCGGGTCACCGGCGATCGAGACGTTGGCGCCGATCGTGACCGCAACGGACGAATCGAAGCGGGCCAGTTCCTCGATCACGAGCGCCTGGGCGACCGCGCCCATCCCCAACCCGCCGTATTCCTCCGGGAAACCGACGCCCATCGCGCCGAGCTCACCGAGTTTCCGGATCACATCGGTGGGAAAGGTGTGCGTCTGATCCCATTCCGCCGCGTGGGGCGCAATCTCGCGTTCCGCAAACTCCCGGACCAGCGCCTGCATCTCGCGCTGATCGTCCGTGAGTTCGTATGGCTGACATGAGGTCATCGTCGCCTCCGTAGTCGGTCGACCGCGCCGTTGCGGCCAACTCCGCGTCAGAATCCTGCTGTTTCTGCACGTCAGTATAGGTTGAACCGGCCTTGTCAGGGCCGCCGAACGGGCTCGTTTGAACGCTTCCGTTCCAATGCCAACCCGCCAGATGGGATATACTCTGCCCGAAATACGAGAGACAAGACCATGGGGCGAACGGCGAGACGATCACCGTTGCGGTTCCCGAAATCCCCGCCGGTCGCGTCTCGAACCACGGAAAAGGAGCGGTCAATGGCGACCGAAACCACCGGAGCCGCGGACAAAGCCGTCCAACGGGCCTTCGCGGGCAAGACCACAACCGAGAACGGGTCCAGCTCCATCCATCTGCCACTCGAACACGTCGATGTCGGCGGCGGGGCGCTCTCCGCCACAGTCGCCCCACCCTCCGAGGGCGATGCTGGTCTTGACCACGACACCTTGCGCGAAATGTACGAGTACGTCGCCCTGGCGCGCGCACTCGACGAACGGATGTGGCAACTCAACCGGGCCGGAAAGGCCGCATTCATCGTTTCCGGCCAAGGCCACGAAGGAGCCCAGGTGGGCGCCGCCTTCGCCCTCGAACGCGGCAAGGACTTTCTCCTCCCCTACTACCGCGACCTGGCCTTCAGCCTCGCCTTCGGCCTGACCGCCGAAAACGTGATGATGGCCGCCTTGGCCCGCGCCGACGACCCGACCTCCGGCGGTCGCCAAATGCCCGGGCACTACGGTTCGCGCAAGTTCAACATCATCAGCGGCTCGAGTCCGGTCTCGACCCAGGTGCCGCACGCCACCGGCACGGCCTACGCCGCAAAGGTGCGCGGAACTGGCCAGGTTTCGATCACCTGTTTCGGCGAGGGCGGAGCATCCAAGGGGGATGTTCATGAGGCCTGCAACTTCGCGGGCATCCACAAGTTGCCCGTGATCTTCTTCTGCGAGAACAACCGCTACGCGATCTCGGTGCCGATCGAACGCCAGATGGCGATCGACAACGTCGCCGACCGGGCCGTCGGCTACGGATTTCCCGGCGTGATCGTCGATGGCACGGATGTGCTCGCTGTCTACCAGGTCGTGAAGGATGCCGCCGACCGCGCCCGACGCGGCGAGGGGCCCACGCTCGTCGAAGCCAAGCTTTACCGCTTCCAGCCGCACACCTCCGATGACGACGATCGCGCCTACCGCGATCCCGAGGAGGTCAAGGCCTGGCGCGATCACGACCCCCTCCTGCGCTTCGCCCAGCGATTGCTCGACGTCGGCGCCGTCGACGAGGACAGCCTGGCCGGGATCAAGGACAAGGTGCGATCCGATGTCGACGCCGCGACCGATGTGGCTGAAGCGGCCCCCCTTCCCGATTCCGCGACCTTCGACCACCACGTTTACGCGGCGCAGTAGGCGAATTGGTCATCCGACTCTCCCCTTCGAAGCGAAAGGGCACGACATGGTAGAAACCCTCGAACGAACAACCGACGCGAAACCGATGAACGGCGTCGCCGACGGCGGCGATTCCACCAACATGACCTTCATTGAGGCGATCAACACGACATTGCGGGACGAAATGCGCGCAGACGAGCGCGTCGTCATTCTCGGTGAGGATGTTGGGCCGCGCGGCGGCGTCTTCCGCGTTACGGCCGGCCTGATCGAGGAGTTCGGCGAGGACCGCGTGATCGATACCCCGCTCGCCGAATCCGGAATCATCGGGACCGCGATCGGAATGGCGATCAACGGGCTGCGGCCGATCGCCGAAATCCAGTTTATGGATTTCATCCACTCCGCGCTCGACCAGATTCTGAACGAGGCTGCTCGCTTGCGTTATCGCTCCAACAACGACTTCTCGTGTCCGATGGTGATCCGGGTTCCGTTCGGCGGGGGTGTGCACGGCGCGCTCTACCACTCGCAAAGCATCGAGGCGATGTTCGTCCACACCCCCGGGATCAAGGTGGTAGCGCCCGCGACCCCGGCCGACGCCAGGGGTTTGTTGCACAGCGCGATTCACGACGGCGATCCGGTCCTCTTCCTTGAGCACAAGAAAATGTACCGCTCGATCAAGGGCGAGGTCCCGGCCGGCGATTACGAGGCGCCGCTGGGCAAGGCCCGGATCGTCCAGGAAGGCGCCGACGTGACCGTCGTCACCTACGGGATGATGGTTCACGAATCCCAAAGGGCGATTGGCGAGGTGGCGAAGGAGACCGGCGCGAGCATCGAGCTGATCGATCTGCGCTCACTCAAACCGCTCGACACCGAGACGATCCTGAACTCTGTGAAGAAAACCGGCAAGGCGGTCGTCGTCACCGAAGCGAACGGGTTATGTTCAGTCGCCAGCGAGGTCGCGGCGACAATCGGGGAGCAGGCATTCGCCTGGCTCGACGGACCGGTCACGAGGGTGGCGGCGCCTGACGTCCCGGCGATGCCATTCAGCCCGCCGCTGGAGCACGCCTTCATGATCGACGCCGAAAAGATAGGCGTGGCGCTGCGCAAGCTGCTCGACTTCTGACACGAGACCAATCGCCAACGCCCATTTCACCGGAGGTCGCAATGTCGACACAAACCGTCACCGCGATGACGATGCCCCAGCTTGGCGAGAGCGTGACCGAGGGCACGATCGGAGCCTGGCTCAAGCAGGTCGGCGATCGCATCGAAAAGTACGATCCGCTGGTGGAGGTGGAATCCGACAAGGCGAGCGCCGAGTTGCCTGCTTCGATCTCCGGTGTGCTCGTCGAGATCCTCGTCGAACCGGGGACGACGGTACCGGTTGGCGCCGAACTTTGCCGGATCGAAGAAGAGGGCGGCGCAACTGCCACAGAATCGCAGGAGCAGAAATCGGACGCCGCACCCGCGCCTGAGACAATTGAGACGCCCCGGAAGTCCAGGCCACCCGCGACCAACGGGGCCAAAGAGACGATAGCCAACGAGGCGACGTTGCTTCGGACCCGATCCTCGCCTGTCGTCCGCCGCATCGCCGAGGAACATGGTCTGGAGCTATCCGCGATCGACGGCTCAGGAGTCGGTGGCCGCGTCACCAAGCGCGATGTCCTCGCCCAGGTTGAAACCCAAGCCGGGAAGGAGCAGAACGAGGTCGCCGTTGAGTCCGAACCGGATGCTCCGGCTCCGCCGTCTTCGATGCCGCCAGCTGGCCGCTCGTCGCTCGAGGTCTACCCCGGTGACGAGGTCGTGCCGTTGACTTCGATGCGCCGCGCGATCGCCTCGAACATGGTCCACTCAGTCCAAACCGCGCCGCACGCCTCCTGCGTCATGGAAGTCGACATGACCAACGTTGTATCGTGGCGAACCGCGCGCAAAGCGGAGTTCCGGGAGCGGGAAGGCATCGATCTCACCTACCTGCCGATCGTACTCAAGGCGGTCAGCATCGCTCTGCGCGAGTATCCGCGGATGAACGCCGTCTGGGACGAGACAAGGATCATTCATCGCGGCGCGATCAACATCGGCGTCGCCGTTGCGCTCGACGACGGCCTGGTGGCCCCAGTCATCCGCGGCGCCGACCGCCTGAGTGTGGTCGGGCTCGCTCACGCCCTGGTCGAACTGACCGGGAAGGCGCGGGCCGGCACGCTGACGCCCGGCGAACTGGGCGGCGGCACCTTCACCGTCAACAACCCGGGCACCTTCGGCTCGCTGGTCTCGACCCCGATCCTGGTGCAGCCGCAAGTCGGAATTCTCTCGACCGAGGCGATCGTCAAGCGACCTGTTGTCGTCGACGACATGATCGGCATCCGCTCGATGATGAACCTCTCGCTGAGCATCGACCATCGCGCGCTGGACGGCCTGGTCGCGACGCGCTTCCTGGCCCACGTCAAGCATTGGCTCGAGGCCGTGGACAGTGACCTGTCGCTTCCGTAGTGGTTGCGCCCATCGCTCTCTGGTAGTGGCCGGTCTTGTTGCTTAGAGCGGATCGCGAAATGGTTGACGCCTACCGTTTTGGTAGGGCTGCGGAGCTTGCTCCGCCCGTCTTCCGCCAAGATCGTTAACCTTTATGCCACCCGCTCTAAAATCCTGGATCGAAGACGGAAGACCATAGCAAGTGCCGATC
>JACCUV010000305.1 GCA_013698495.1 Chloroflexia bacterium | reverse complement strand
CCGGTGGTGGCCGCGCGTGGGTGGATTGGCATCGTCATGCACTCTCCCCTTTCTGCAATGCGAACTGGCGCCGTGGCGGGACGACCGGGTTGTTCGTCCAGAAGGGGAGCCTGTCGCTGGGCCTCGGATCGGGTGAAGACCGGATTGCCGAGGCGAAACCATGTTGACGACGTTGCATCGGCGCAACCGACAGCGATAGTGTGCAGAATCGAACGTCGGTTCCCATGATAGCGGGTGAAGGGCGAAAAGTCTGCCCCTCGTCGGAACGCAATTTTCGAGAATAGGTCGGGACAGGAATTCGCCGCGGCGAAGAGATTCCTCCGTCGTCGGAATGACAACTATTCGCGCGTGGCGGTCGTTTCATCGTCGTCATTGAGGTCGCTGGCGATGTACCACTCATACACTTGGCGGGTTGAGGGTGCGGCGTAGGCCACGCCTTCACCGATGTTTTCGATGAGGACAACGGAGGCGATCGTGGCTTCGCCATCGCTGCCGCCATAGGCGGCGAACCAGGCGTGCGGTTTGTCGCTGCCGTCGAGCTCATTTTGAGCGGTCCCGGTCTTGCCGGAGATCGGCCAGTCGAAGTCGTTGAAAATGCGGGCGGAACCAACGTTGTCGGGATTGTGGGTTTGCTCGGCCAATGCGGCCTGGAGGTCATCGACCTGGGCGTTGGTCAACGGCAATTCGCGAATCACTTCGCGCTGTCCGACCTGGGTGAATGTGCCATCGGGATCCTGGACGCGATCGACGATGTAGGGCCGGAGGAGCGTGCCGCCGTTGGCGACGGCGGCGTAGGCGTTCGCCATCTGGAGCGGTGTGGCGATGAGATAGCCTTGACCAATCGAGAGGTTTACGGCATCGCCAGTTGACCAGCCATCGCCGACGACGCTGAGCTTCCATTGCGGATCCGGCACCGTGCCAGCGACTTCCGGGAAGTACGGGATCTGGGTGGTTTCGCCCAGCCCGAATGCTTTGGTCATGTCGGGCAAGGCGTTGGGGTCGTGCTGATCGAGAGCGGCCCCAAGCTGGTAGAAGACGGTGTTGCAGGAGCGGACCAAACCGGAGTGCAACGTCAGCGGACCCTGTGCGCTGAGCCCGTTTTCGACGACCCAATCGTCCCAGGATTGGTTTCCGATCGTAAACCGCTCCGGGCAATCGATCGGGGTTTCGGCGGTGTAATCGAGGTAGTGCATGGCGGCCGCGGCGGTGATCACCTTGAAGATGGAGCCGGTTGGATACTGCTCGCGCGTGGCGCGATTGGCCTGGGGGCGCAGCAGCTCGTCGTTGAGCAATTCACGTTCATCTTCGGTGTAGGTGTTGTTGACGGCGTCGTTGGGATCGAACGACGGGTGACTGACCATGGCCAGGACCGCGCCGTCACGGGGATCGATGTAGACGGCGGCGGAGCGCATGCCATCCTGACCGTCTTCCGATTCCTGGGCGGTGAGCGCGGCATCGACCTGCCGTTGCATTTCGAGGTCGATCGTGAGGTGGAGATTCTGGGGAGGCGTGCCCTCGCTGCTGGCAATCTCTTCTGTAACCCCACGGCTTTCGCAATCGATCACGTTGAGCGATCCGCCGGGAGTGCCGGCGAGCAGTTCGTTGGCGCCGAATTCGAGCCCGCTGCGTCCGATCATCTCGTTCTGGTGAACCGAGCCGGTGTCATCGTTTTGGACGTCTTCCACGGTTGCGGTGCTCACCCAACCGGTGATATGGGCCGTCAACGCGCCCTGTGGGTAGAAGCGGGAAACGGCGGGCTGCACGACGACGCCCGGTATCTGCTGCACCCGGTTGATGAGGCGGGCATCCGGCTCACCGGGGATTTCGGCGATCGGCACCAACCAGGTTGGGTCCCAGCCATCGCGGTTTGCCATATTGACGATATCGGCCGCGGGAATGCTGACGATTGGACTGAGGGCCGCGGCCATCGCCTGGTGATCGGGGACATCGCCGGGGATAACGCCGATCCGGGCAACCGAGGCATCTTCGGCGAGAACCTCGCCGTTGCGGTCGAAAATACTGCCGCGGCGGGGAATCTCACCTTGAAAGTCGATGCATCCGGTGGAACCGATCTGGCGGAAGATGAGCGATGGCGTCCAGGCGACGCGCCATGCGTCGTCTTCCTTGACCAAGGGAATGACATTACGTTCGGTAATGACCCCAACGAGGTTCGACTCAAGGGTGACATCGACCATGACCTGCCCATCGAGACCGGGTTCGCCGACGATTTCCCCGGAGATGGCAATCAGTCCAGCTTCGTCGGCGATCTGGCTGTAGCGCGTGGCGAAAGCATCGCGGCTGGTCGAGGCCTGGACTTCCTTGGAGGCGAGATCGTACATCGCGCTGTAATCGCCAGTAGACCACAAGGCCAGCCAGTTTTCGGCGGTGCGCACGGGAGCCTGGGTGTCGACCGCGGTCGCGGTGGGAGCCTGGGTCGGCTCGATGGTGGGTTCGGGAGTCGGAGACGGTTGTTCGGTGGCGGCAATCGCGGCGGTGTCGGTTCCCTCGGGGGTCACGCGCTGGGCGAGCTGCCCAAGGGGCGATTGATCCCGATCGAGGCGATCGAAGACCAGCAGGCCACTGGTGGCGAAGATCGCCAGGAGCAGGATCGTAGCCACGGCCCACGGCCATCGGGGCCGGGCGATTCGCGGTTGGGCATAGGGAGAGCCGTAGGCATTTCCGTAGCGGGACACGCTGTTACATCCTTGACGCAAGTTGGGTGGCGGCACTAGGCCAGACGAGGGAAGGCGGTAGGAAGGGCGATTGCGCCATTGCGAACGTACATGCTATCACGAGCGACTCTTCTGCATGAGTCTACGTGGCCGGGTTCGGAGCGGACGTCTCTCCACGTGAACGATCTTTCGCGGCGCCCAGTTTCATTGTATCCACCAAGGCCAGATTCGTAATTTTTGACATGTCACGGCTTGTGTCGCGGAATTCAAGACTTCTCCTTCCTTCGACTACGCTAAAGACCGGGATGACACTTCGGTCCTCGGAGTGACAACG
>JACCUV010000257.1 GCA_013698495.1 Chloroflexia bacterium | reverse complement strand
CTTAAGATTCCTCCTGCGTCGGAATGACAACAACCGTTTCGGGGAATCAGGCATTGGCCAATGCGTGGCGCTCCTAGAGCGGATCGCGAAATGGTTGACGCCTACCGTCTTGGTAGGGCTGCGGAGCTTGCTCCGCCCGTCTTCCGCCAAGATCGTCAACCTTTATGATACCCGCTCTAGATGAACCAGCGTTGTTTGGCGCGGCCCTTGTCGTAGTCAGCGCGGGCCTCGATGACGTCTGGCTGGTTGCTGACTTCGGCGATCGGGACGTCCCACCAGCCTTCGAATCCGCGCACGCGTTCCTGGGATTCAATCGGCACATAGATGACCGTCGTCGCTGGCTCCGCCTTGGCCCGTTCCAGGGCGGTGGCGAGTTCGGAGGCGGTCGCGGCGGTGTAGGAGATTGCCCCCAAACTCTCGGCATTCCGGGCAAAGTCGACCTGCACGAAGGGACCGTCGAGGCGATTGGTCGCGGCGTTCCGGTAGCGAAGCTCGTTGCCGAACGACGGCGACCCGGACTGGGTTTGCAGCTCCCGGATGCACCGGAATCCGCCATTGTCCAGAAGCACGATTGTCAGCTTGTAGCCTTCCTGAAGCGACGTCACGATTTCGGTGTGGAGCATCAGGTAGCTTCCATCTCCCACCATCACATAGATCTCGCGGCTTGGGTCCGCCATTTTGGCGCCGAGGCCGCCGGCGATTTCGTAGCCCATGCAGGAATAGCCATACTCGACGTGGTAACCCTTGGGACTTACTGGACGCCAGAGCTTGAGCAGGTCGCCGGGTAGTCCTCCCGCGGCGCAGACGACGACATCCTCGGGACCCGCCGCGGCATTAACCAGTCCAATCGCCTGCGGTTGGGTCAGCGGACCGCCATGATTCAGACCGATCAGTTTGTCGACGGCGGCATCCCACTCTGCCTTGAGCGCTGCCACCGGGGCACGGTCACGCGCCGCGTTGGAGGCTGCGGAGAGTCGTTCGGTGAGGGCCTCAAGTGTGGCCCTCGCGTCGCCGATCAGCGGAAACGCGCCCATCTTCTGCGCGTCCATGCCGCCGATGTTGATTGACATCAGTTTGACATCCGGATTCTGAAACGCCGTCTTCGAGCTGGTGGTGAAGTCGGCGAGCCGTGTGCCGATCGCGATCACGAGGTCGGCGTCGTGGGCAATTCGATTGGCGGCCAGACCGCCAGCGGCCCCGATCGGGCCGACGTTCAACGGATGATTCCAGGGCAAGACACCCTTTCCCGCCTGAGTTTCTGCTACGGGGATGCCGAATGCCGTTGCGAAGCGATTGAGCGCGTCGGATGCCTCGGCGTAAATGGCGCCGCCACCGGCAATGATCAGCGGATTCCGGGCGCTCGCGATTTGATCCACTGCGGCTTCCAGGTCCTCAGCGACCGGCAACGGCCGTCTGACTTTCCAGATTCGTTTCTCGAACATCCTTGCCGGGAACTCGAACGCCTCGGTTTGGACATCTTCCGGGAGGGCAAGCGTGACGGCGCCTGTTTCGGCCGGATCCGTCAGCACCCGCATCGCTTCTGGTAGCGACGAGATGAGTTGTTCCGGACGATTTATCCGATCCCAGTATTTCGACACCGGACGGAACGTGTCGTTGACGCTGATGTCCTGACTGCCTGTGCGTTCGAGTTGCTGGAGAACCGGGTGCGGAACACGATTGGCGAAGGTGTCGCCCGGCAGCAACAGCACCGGCAGACGATTGACCGTCGCCAGCGCGGCTCCCGTGACCATGTTCGTGGCGCCAGGTCCAACGGACGACGTGCAGGCGAACGTTTGCAACCTGTTCTTCATTCTGGCATAGGCCGCTGCCGTGTGGACCATGGCTTGTTCGTTCTGCGGCCGGTAGAACGTGAGATCGCCACCCACCTCTTCCAAAGCCTGACCAATGCCGGTCACATTGCCATGACCGAAAATGCCAAACATGCCCGCGAACAGGCGTTGCTCGATGCCATCGCGTTCCGTGTATTGCGCGATTAAATACTTTACGAGCGCCTGGGCAACTGTGAGTCGGATGGTGGACATCGAACCTCGCTCCCTGGAATGTGGCTGCGATCAGGAATTACGGTTTCCCGCGCCGGCATTGACCCGTCGATCGATCTCCCGCCACGACGTCACGCCCTGATTCTGCTCGTCGGACCAGGTTGAACGCACCCAGGCGTGCGCGGGGTCGTCGGCGGGCTGCATCGTCCGTTCAGTTTCATTTCCGGCCAGGACGTTGAGGTAGTACCCGGTGTAGCCGTGGGCGACGGCGAATGCATGGTACCCCTCGGGCACGAGCAGCGCGTCCCCATCCTTGATCACCCAGGCATGATCGAACGATCCTTCGGCGGTGTAGAGACGTTGCAGACCGAAACCCGTCGGTGGGTCGATCCGGTAGTAGTAAATCTCTTCCAGATCGGATTCCGCCGGCATGTCGCTGACGTCGTGTTTGTGCGGCGGGAAGCTGGACCAGTTCCCGCTTGGCGTGTAGACCTCAACGACCAGCAACTTGTCCGCCGAAAATTCCGGTTTGACGATGTGGTTGATTTGGCGCGCGGCATTGCCGGCCCCGCGGATCTCGACTTCGATGTCGTCAGGCTCGATCAGCCTGGCCGGGAACACTTCCGTTGCCCGCGCGCCGGTGATTGCGATCTCACAGTCGGTCCGTGCCGTGATCGTGAAACTCGACTCGCGAGGAAGATACAGGGCGGTGGGTTTCCCATCGAACACGTTGCCGGGGCGGTTGATTTGCCAGGTCTGGCCATCGGACTCGACATACGATGCGCCTTGCAACGGGACCAGGCAGACTTCATCTTCGTGGGAGGCGTAGCTGAAGGTCGCCCCGGCCGCGATTCGCACGGTTCGCAGACTAATGTATGTCCATCCCGCGTCATCGGGAGTAATCTGCAGGCCCGTGCTGGGAAACGTCATTTCGGAGGAGTGCAGCAGGAGTTGGTCTGGTTCACGCACGAATTGTCATCCTTTGGCTATCGGGCCCGGCGCGTTCAACCGCTGGCGACCCGAACGGAACAGGAAGTCCCGACTTGCGGGAGCGTTCCGCCGCCTCAGCCAGCGCCAGCGCGGTGCGCCCGTCGGCGCCGGTGACCGCGACCTCGGTGTCCGTCGCCACGGCGTCGAGGAACGACACCATTTCGGCCTCGTAGGCGCCAGCAAAGCGCTCGAGAAAGAAAAATTGGTGATCTTCGTGGACGCCGAGCCGATCGTAGCGGCGCACGGGAGTCTCGCGCGAGTCGCCGACCATCAAGGCGCCGTTCGATCCGAAGATCTCGGTCCGGACATCGTAACCGAATCCGGATCGGCGACTATTCTCGATACAGGCCAGCGATCCGTCGGCGAAGCGCATGGTCACGATGCTGGTGTCGATGTCGTCAACGTCGCGTACGTCGTCGCTCGTGAGCGCGCTGCCGACCGCGAAAACCTCGACGGGGTCTTCGCCTTTCAACCACCGTACGCAATCGAAGTTGTGAATGCTCATGTCCCGAAAGAGTCCGCCAGACTTCGCCAGATACTCTTTGGGTGGCGGCGAAGGATCGCGCATCGCGTCGCGAATCATTTCCACCGCGCCCAACTCTCCGGATTCGATCGCCTCACGTGCCTGGGCATACCCGCTGTCGAATCGCCGCTGGAAGCCAACCTGGAGGCGCGTTCCGGCGCGCTCCACGGCGGCGAGCGCCCGATCAGTGGAGTCGAGATCGAGGGCGATCGGCTTTTCGGTGAAGGCGGATTTCCCGGATCCGGCCGCCGCTTCGATGTACGCGGCATGCGTTTCGGTCGAGGAGGCGATGACCACGGCGTCGATCGTAGGGTCGTCGAAAATCAACGCGACATCGGTCGAAGCCCGGTCCAGGCGATAGGCGGACGCTATTGTCTCGATCGACCCTCTATTGGAGTCGACTAACGCGGCAAATTCGCACTTCTCGGGATGCGCAAGCAGGTTGCGGAGGTGAACCTGGCCGATGCGGCCGCAGCCGATCAAACCGACTCGAGGTCGCCCGCTCATCGACGATTTCCTCTCGCCCCGGTTGTCTCCGCCAACAGGTCGAGGACGGCCTCCGAGACATGCCGGGCGGTTAGCCCGTACTTTTCAAGAAGTGAGTCGTTCGGGCCCGACTCTCCATACGTGTCCTGCCAGCCGACCCGCTTCATGCGGGTCGGGATGCGCTCCGAGAGAGTCTCGGCGACGGCGCTGCCGAGTCCACCGATGATCGAATGGTCCTCGGCGGTGACGATCGCGCCGGTGGCCGCCGCCAACTCACAAATCGCCTCGGTGTCCAGCGGTTTGAGAGTTGGCGCGTGAAGCACGCTCGCCGAGACGCCCTGTTCTTCCAGCAGAGCGGCCGCATCCAGCGCGCGCGTCGTTTGCACGCCTGTGCTGACGATTCCGACGTCCGAACCCTGGCGCAGCAACAACGCCTTGCCGAACTCGAATGTGTAGCCAGAGTCGAAAATGACCGGGCTGGCGTCACGCGTGACCCGCAGGTAGGTTGGACGATCGTCCTCCATCATTGCGGTCATCGCGGCCTGGAGCTCGATGGCATCGGCGGGCACGATCGTGACCACGTGTGGCATCGCCCGAAAAATCGCAATGTCCTGGACCGATTGGTGTGTCTTTCCGGTTTTGCTGGTGAGGATGCCGCTGTAGGCGCCGCACATCTTGACATTGAGCGACGGTTGGGCAATCACCACCCGAATTTGATCGAGGGCGCGCTTGGCGACAAAGGCGGCGAAGGTGCTGATCCATGGCACGTACCCCGTTGTCGCCAACCCGGCGGCGACCCCGAGCATGTTCTGCTCGGCGATACCCATTTCGAGAAAGCGACCCGGATGGGCAGCCGCAAAGATATCGGCCTTGGTCGAATTGGCGAGGTCGCCATCGAGGACCACCAGTTCCGGGTACTTGTTGGCGAGGGCGACGAGATGTTCGCCCCAGGCTTCGCGAACGCCAAACGAGCGGGCATCGGTTGCGAGGTGGGGAGAGACACCTCTCATGTCAACGATCCTTGCAGCTCCGCGACGGCCATAGCCAACTGATCGGAATTCGGCGGCGTGGCGTGCCAGTTAAAATCGTTCTCCATGAACGACACGCCTTTGCCCTTGATTGTATGGGCAATCACGATCGTCGGTCCTTGGGTGTGTTGTTCAGCCCGGTCGAAGGCATTGGTCAGCGCTTCGTGGTCGTGGCCGTCGGTTTCGACGATGTTCCAACCGAATGCGGCGAATTTGGCGCCGGGATCTCCAATCGGGATGTCGCGCGTGAATCCGGAGGAATCTGGCCAGCCGAATTGCGGCAATCGGTTGTAGTCGAGAATCGCGGTCAGGTTGTTCAACCGATAACGGCCAGCGACGAAGGCCGCTTCCCAGATTTGGCCCTCCTGGATTTCGCCATCACCAAGAATGACCCATGTCCGGAAATCGCGGTCGCCAAGGCGGGCGCCGAGCGCCATCCCCAGTCCAGGCGAGAGCCCCTGACCGAGTGATCCGGTCGACATGTCGAGACCCGGCAGCGCGGTCATGTCTGGATGTCCCTGGAGACGAGAGTCGATCGCATCGAACGTCGCCAGTTCCTCAACGCGCAGGTAACCGCGCAATGCCAGCACGGTGTAAAGCGCGATTGAGGAGTGGCCCTTGCTGAGGATGCAGCGGTCGCGGTCCGCGGCGTGCGGCGCATCGGGATCGATGTGGAGGCGATTGAAATAGAGGTTGACGAGGATGTCGGTGACCGAGAGCGGGCCGCCGATGTGGCCGGCCCCTGCCGTATGCACGGTTTCGAGGATCAGGCGTCTGGTCCGGACCGACAGTTCCCTGAGTTCACTCACACTGCTTGTGAGGTGCGAGAGCGCCGCCGCTGTCATGTTTCAATCCTGCCCTTCGATGGAGCCGCGGTTGCGAGCGAGAGGAAGGTCGCAAGATTTCGACGTCCGTTCTCGGTCGCATCGCCACGACATGTATCTTGTTCGATGATGACGTAGCCTCCGAATCGCTCTCGCACGAGGAGCTCAATGACTTCCGGTATGTTGGCGTTGCCTTGGCCGAGCGGGCAAAAGACATAATTCTTCAGGGCTTCGAGAAAGCTCCACCGATTTGCTTTCGCCGTCTGCAGGATCTCGGGATCGACATCCTTGAGGTGCAGATATTCGATGGAGGTATAATGCTCGTCGATGAAATCCAGTGCATCTCCGCCGCCAAAGGCATAGTGCCCGGTGTCGAAGCAGAGGTCAACAGTGTTGAGATCGAGATGGGAGATCAAACTTCGGACCTCTGCCGGAGTCTCGATATAGGTACCAGCATGATTGTGATAGTGCACCTTGAGATCGTACGCGTCAGCGATGCTAGCCAGATGAGCCAATCGTCTGCCAATAGCCGCGAAACCCGAGTCGTCGAGCGAAACTGAGCCGTCGTCGGGGACGAACCCGGAACATGCGACGCGGTGTTCGCGCAGTCTGTCCGATACGATCAGGTGGCGGACGCCGATGCTTCGCAACGTTTCCAGCAATGGACGGGTCTTCGCGACGTCGCGCGCGAAATGGTCTTCATCGAGGAGATCGAACCACCGATAGGCGCCCGTGAACGACATGCCGCGGCGCCGACGTTCATCGTTGAGGTCATCGACCTGGGCGCCGAAACTTTCGTCCCACTCCGTCTCCAGGAAACCGGCGTCGAGCATTGCGTCGAGAATGTCCGGAAACGGGATCAGGGGTCGCCAATTGGGCAGGTCGTTGTTGTTCCAGTTTACCGGCGCCGTGCCGACGTTGAGTTGCCGATCGGGCTCGAGTTCCGTGACGGTTCCGCTGACGCTCATCTTCCTGGATCCTCTTTCGGTGTGACGCGGACCGGATCAAGGGCCTAACTCGTGCAGTCCTCAACCGTGGCCGACAATGGCCTGGGTCAAGGCGGGCAAGTCCGCGAACACATAGTCCGGCAACACGTCCGCCACGGCAAGATGCTCGCGTTGCGATACCCCGGTGAGTACAAGCGCGGTCTGGAGGCCTGCGCGATGCCCGGACAGGATGTCTGTGTCCAAACGGTCGCCGACCATCACCGCTTCACGAGGCAGCACGCCAAGCTGCTCGATTCCTTTCATCATCATCAGTGTTTCGGGTTTGCCAACAACCACCGGCGTCTTGCCGCCTGCCGCCGAAATCGCGGCCACAATACTGCCTGCTCCAGGTTGCATCCCGCTTTCGTGAGGCAGCGTCGCGTCGGCATTGGTCGCCACGTACAGTGCGCCATCGCGGATCGCATCGCTCGCGCGACGAAGTCTGGCGTAGGTGAAGTCCAGGTCGAGCCCCACAACGACAGCGTCGATATGCTCGTCTGGATCGTCGCCCACCGGTTGGAAATTCGTGCCCGCAAAGATCTGCTCACCGAGCGGCGGCATCCCGACGATCAGGAGTCGGGCATCGGGTGGAATTTTGGTCAAGAGGTAGTCTCGCGTCACCGTCGCCGACGTCTGGATTTGGGACTCATCGACCTCGACGCCCATAGCGGCCATGCGCAACACGTAGCTGGCTGGCGTCGCCATCGAGTTGTTGGTGGCGAGCAGGAACGGGATTCCACGCAATGACAGAGCATTGAACAGGGCTTCGACACCGGGCAGTGCGGTGGCTCCTCGATACAGCACACCGTCCATATCGAAAATGAATGCTTTCGCGCCGGGAATGGTCGAGGTCGTTGTGGTTGTAGTGGTCAGATCCGGAACCGTTTCAGTCATCAGGGCGTGCTCCGCGGGGTGTGATCCTGGTCCAGGCCACTTGGCGGTTATTCAACGCCGCCAAGAACCTCGACCAGCGCCTGGTTGAACCGCGGCAGGTCATCGGGCACACGCGATGTAATCAGGTTGCCGTCTTGAACCAGTGCTTCGTCTACGTAATTGCCGCCGGCGTTGCGGATGTCGTCGCGAATCTTGTTGACGGCCGTGACGGTCCTGCCTTCGAGCACTTCGGCGGAAATCAGCAATTGCGCCCCATGGCAGATCGCCGCCACCGGCTTGTTGGACTCGGTGAATGTCTTCGTCCAGGCCACGGCGCTGTCATCGATCCGAAGATTTTCCGGCGCGCCGCCACCCGGGATCAGCAGCAGATCGAAGTCGTCGGGGGAGACGTCGTTGAATGTCGTGGTGGCCTCGATCACGGCGCCTTTCTTGCCTTCGATTGGACCCGTTTCTGTGCCAATAATCGTCACCTCGGCTCCGGCGCCAACCAGGGCCTCGATGGGCGATGTTGCCTCGATATCCTCGAAGTTTTTGGCGAGGGCAACGGCAACACGCTTTCCTGCACTGGTCATATCGGTGAAACTCCTGTCATTGGCACGGGGGTCAATGGTCGTTGTGACAATAGACCACAACCTTTCAGGCAACAAGCATAGACGCAGCGGGGGCAATTGACATGGGCAATCGGGTGCCGGGCCTTGATACATTGACACAGCTCTGTGAGGTCGAGCGACAGGTTCTGGTCCAAATCGACGAGGACGAGGTCATCGCCTTTCACCGGGGACTCGTGCAGATTCCTTCGATCAATCCTCCGGGTGACGTGCGGGATGCAATCGAGTATTGCCGGTTGCCGTTGGCGGAAGCGGGCTTCGAGACCGAGATCGTGGCGATGGATGAAATTATGCCGAGCCTGATTGCCACGAAGGGCGGGGGCGAGGGTCCGGTGTTGGCATTCAATGCCCACGTCGATGTGGTGCCAATTGGCGAAAGGTCGGCATGGACGTTCGACCCATTCGGGGCCGAAATACACGATGGCAGGATCTATGGCCGCGGGGCGGGAGACGACAAGGCCAGCGTCGCGGCCCAGACGATGGCGGCGATCGCCGTCGCCAGGTCAGGCCTGCGGCTCAAGGGGTCGCTGATCGTCAACGAGGTTGCGGACGAGGAATCGGGTGGTTACAAGGGCGCGGGATACGTGACCGAGCAGCGGTTCTTTACGCCCGACTTCGTAATCGTCGGCGAACAGACGATGAATGAGGTTGCGCTGGGCGAAAAAGGTTCATCGCCGACCGCGATTACGGTTCGCGGGCGGACCGCGCACGGCGCCTTGCCGTGGGAAGGCGCCAATGCGATCGAGGCGATGTCTGAGGTCATTGTCGCCTTGCGTCGCGAGTACTGGCCTGTGATCGCCGCCCGCACGCATCCCTACTTTCATCCCTCTTCGGCATCGGTCAATCTTTTCGAGGGCGGCGTCAAGTCGAACGTCGTGCCGGACTACGCTCAAATTTACGTCGATCGGCGGTTGATCCCGGGTGAAGATCCAGCCGAAGTCGTCGCCGAAATCAGGGAAATTGCAATCAACGCCGTCAGGGACGTGCCAGGCGTCACTGTAGAAGTTGAGGAGTTCTTCCCGGGCGCCGCCGCGACGCTAGAGGCCGAGGATAGCCAGCTTGTGACGGCGATGACCGGTTCCAACGGCAAGCTTGGTCTTTCCACCTCGCTGCGTGGGTTCAGCATGGCGACGGACGGTCGCTTCTGGGCGCAACAAGGAATCCCGACGATCATCTACGGTCCAGGGGACCCGAGACTCGCGCACGTTCCCGACGAGTGGATCGGCATCGATGAGTTGTTGCACGCCACTCGCGCCTACGCCTTGGCCGCCGTGGCGTTGTTGGCGTAGTTCAGCACTTACGTCACTGGTAGTGGCCGGTCTTGTGCCGGCCAATCGTTGAGAGCGGAAGTGGGAGCCAATCGCGGAGTCCGCAGATCGAGCGACCTTGTTTCAATCACCGGCAGGACCAACGTCAGGAAATCGTCAACCGGCATCGCCCCGAGATCCTCACCCGAGCGCAGGCGCACGGCGACAGCGCCCGCTTCTTCCTCGCGTTTGCCGATCACCAGCATGTACGGCACTTTCTGCATCTGGGCGTTACGGATTTTAGCCTGCATCCTGCCGCCGGAGCGATCGACCTCTGCCCGCAAGCCAGACTCCTTGAGTTGGGCAAGAACCTTTTCGGCAAACGGATACTGATCGTCCGTGATCGCGATGATCGCAACTTGTTGCGGGGCCAACCAGACCGGAAATGCTCCAGCGTAGTGTTCGACCAGGCCCCCCACGAAGCGCTCCATCGAACCCAACAGCGTGCGGTGGATCATTGCTACGCGATGGCGGCCGCCATCCTCGGCGATGTAGTTGACATCGAATCGCTCCGGCAGGTTGAAATCGACCTGGATTGTCGGACCCGTCCAGGCGCGTCCGAGCGCATCGAGCCACTTGATGTCGATCTTCGGACCGTAAAAGGCGCCTTCTCCTTCATCGAGCTTGTAGTCGAGTCCGCGTTCTTCCAACGACTGCTTGAGCGCGGCGATCGCTTCGTCCCAAACGTCATTCTCGCCGATCGCCTTGTCTGGCTTCGTCCCGAGATAGACCTCGAACCGGTAACCGAAGACGCCGGCCATGTGCAGCGCGAGATCGATCACGGCGCCGATCTCCTCGACCACCTGCTCCCGCGTGCAGAAGATATGGGAGTCGTCCTGCGTGAATCCACGCACCCGCAGCATGCCGTGAAGCGTACCGGACCGTTCGTAGCGGTAGACCGTGCCGAGTTCGGCGAGACGGATCGGTAGTTCGCGGTACGAGTGCACCGAGTTCTTGTAAATCATGATGTGGCCGGGGCAATTCATCGGTTTGAGGTAGTAGTCGACCTCTTCGATGGACATCGGCGAGTACATGTTCTCGGCAAATGTCTCAAGGTGACCCGACCGGCGGTAGATTTTTTCGGAGGCGATATGCGGCGTGTAAACGAGGTCGTAGCCGCGCGCCATTTGTTCTTCGTGTTCGAACTGCTCGACCAGATACCGAATCATCGCGCCCTTTGGGTGCCACAGAATCAAACCCGGTCCGATTTCCTCGGACACGGAAAAGAGGTCAAGGTCCTTGCCGAGGCGCCGGTGATCGCGCTTTTGGGCCTCTTCCAGCAGGTGGAGGTAATTGTCGAGCTCCTCCTGAGCCGGCCAGGCCGTACCGTAAATGCGCTGCAGCATCGGTCGTTTTTCGTCGCCACGCCAATAGGCGCCAGCGATCGACTGGAGTTTGAAGGGGCCGATTTCCCGCGTGGAGGCGACGTGTGGACCGCGGCACAGGTCCAGGAAGTCGCCTTGCTGGTAGGTAGAAATCGTTTCACCTTCCGGGAGACCTTCGATCAACTCGACCTTGTAGGGGTTGTCCCCAAAAATGCGTAGCGCGTCCTCGCGAGAGATCTCCGTGCGCTCGAACACCTCGTTCTTCTTCTTGTGCGAGCGCATCCGCTGCTCGATTTGCTTGAGATCGTCGGGCGTCAGCGGGCGAGGCAAATCGAAATCGTAGTAAAAGCCATGTTCGATCGCCGGTCCGATGCCGAATTTGGCGCTTGGGAACATTTCCTGCACGGCTTCGGCCATCAGGTGCGCGGCCGAATGGCGCATTCGGGCAAGTTCGTAGGCCCGGCGATCCTTTGGATCGACGGCAATGTCCATGTCCGCAATATCCGCGAGGTCCGTTGACAAGATGTCCTCCCAACTGCCGCGGTAGTGGCGCCGCGGAGGTGAAACACACAAAATACGGCCCGGTAATCCGCAAGGGACGCCGGGCCGACGTGGTTCCACCCTCATTTCGATCGCCGCCTGGAGGGATAGGCGCCGATCGCTTGATTCGACCTGGTATCGGAGGCAAACCGGGAAGCCCTACACCGTTTCGATACGGTTCGGATTCCTGCTCACAGGTGGTGTCGGAGTCAATAGGCAACGATCCGGCTCACACCGATTCCGAATTCGCTGACGCGCCCGATTGCCCGATCTGTCCTGATCGTCGCATGCACTTTCTATTGTGTGACGAGTTTATGAATCGAACGCCGCCGTGTCAACTGTTTTGGCCGGTTGGCGCGTCGACCGCGATGCCAACGGCGAGCGGCGGATCGAAACATTCCTGAAGGCGAGGAGTCCGCGTACGCCGAGCAAACCGAGCACCGAGATCGCGGCAACCCAGAGGTTCCCTTCAACGAGCGTTCGTGGCGCAGGCGCCCCGACAACCGGGACCGGGCGCGGACTGTTGGCCACGCTTTGCGGGTCCGGTTCACCAACGCCTGGAACGAATGTCGTCGATATCGAGACGGATCGCTCGATTGTCGCAATCGACGGATCGACGTAAGCAAGCACATCGCCTTCGAACGCTTCGTCGGAACTCGCTATCT
>JACCUV010000254.1 GCA_013698495.1 Chloroflexia bacterium | reverse complement strand
GGGGATGCTTTCCGGGGTGTTGCGGCGAAGTTCGAAGCCATTGGGCGCCAGGTAGGGGGAATCCGTTTCAAGCACGATCCGATCGAGCGAAACGCGCCGTATCTCGTGCTGGAGCGCGCCCGATTTCGATCGAGTAGCCAAGCCACCGACTCCGATGTACGCACCGGCCTCGATGATCCAGTCGGTGAGCGTGGCCGATCCATCGTAACTGTGAAACAGCAATTCGGGCAGTGATTTCCGATTGTTGAGCGTGTCCAGCATCAGTGGCTCGGCAGATCGCATGTGGATCACGGCGGGAATCCCAAGGGTGATCGCGAGGTCGAGTTGCTCGTTGAATGCTCCAAGCTGAGTATCGACGTTCGTTTCGCCGCGAAAGAAATCGAGTCCGATCTCACCGATCGCCACCGGTTTGTGGTTCTCGAGCGCGAGGGCGAGGTCCCGGCGCACAGTGTCGCTCCAGATGCGGGCGTCAGCGGGGTGCACGCCCAGCATGCAGGACATACCCCGATATCGCCTCGCCAGGTCAACGGAAGCAGGCCATCGCTCTGCGTTGAAGCCAACGTTGATCCATCTTGTCACCCCAGCGTTCCGGGATTGCCCTAGCACGCCATCGAGATCCGAGGCGAAACTGGAGTCATCCAGGTGACAATGGGTATCGACGAAAGTCAACGTTTCTTCGACAGTGGGGTTCGCCGTTGTTCCGTGACTCATGAACTCTCTATTTGACAGTCACGCTCTTTGCAAGATTGCGTGGAAAGTCTGGATCCAGGTTTCGCAGGAGCGCCACGGTGAATGCAATGTGCTGCGCCACGAATACGTGAAGCAACGCGTTCGCGGGACCAAGATCGGGAAGCACAAGACGTGCGTCCGCGCTATCCCCGATGTCCAACCCGATAGCAATAGTGTACCCGCCGCGGCTCTTCAGTTCCTGCGCGGATAAGCCAGTATCGGTCTGGAATCGACGATCGGTTGCGAACACCAGACAGGGTGTGCCCGGCTCGATCAGGGCGATCGCGCCGTGCTTGAGCTCGCCTGCCGCAAAGGCCTCGGCATGGACATAGCTCGCTTCCTTAATCTTCAGCGCCGCTTCCTGGGCAACACCGTACCCGTCGCCTTTGCCTATGACGTAGACGTGCTCGGACCCTGCGATAACCGTGCTCACCGTGGATACGAACGCGGTGAATTTTGGCGAACCGGCAAGATCCTCCATCGCCAGCGCGGCCTCGGTCAGGCGATGCGTGTCTTCGATCGCTGACTTTCCGCTGAGTGACGCGACGGAGAGCAAGCGGCCCAGCATCGCGACCATCGACTTGGTGGCGAGCACGCTTCGCTCTCGACCCGCCATCAACGCAAACACGTCGTCGGCAAGGCGCGCCGCACTCGAATGCACAACGTTGACCAGGGTCACAACCGGGCAATCGTGCGCTTTCGCTGACCTCATCGCTTCGAGGATGTCGGCTGTTTCGCCGCTTTGGGTAATCGCGATCACCAGCGTCTGGTTGTCCAGAAATGGCGAGACTTCGTCGAACTCGGAGGCAGCCACGGCGATGGCGCGCTTGCCCGAAATTGTGGTGAGCCAGGTGGCGCCGATGCGGGCGGCGTAAAAGGCCGATCCACAACCGGTGAGAACGACACTTTGCGCGGAATCGATGCGCTCGACCAGGCGCGCCACCGTCCCCATGTCATCGGCCTGCGCCATCAACATGGCCGGTTGGTCGGCCATTTCCTTGGCCATGAAGTGACTGAAGTCCCCGAGTTCGTCGGGAGACACGTCTGGCACGGGATGACTATCCGGAAGTGGGAGTTCGCGTCCGTCGTAGCCGAACGCCGTGACGCCGTTTGCGTCAAGCCGCACCACGGCGTGGTTCGGCGCGATCACCATCGTTTCGGCCTTGCCGGCGAGTGCGAATGGATCAGACGATATGAACGCCCCTTGAACTCCAGTTCCGATCACCAGCGGCGAAACGTTCATGGCGGCGGCGATGACCTCTTCATGCTGATCGATCGCGATCACCGCGTTTTGGCCCTTGAGCATCGGAAAAACGGCGCGAAGCGCCTCCACAATCGTGTCGCCGCTGGAAACGCGCTCACCGAGTAGATGGGCAATGGTCTCGGTGTCGGTTTCGGACGCGAATCTGGTAGTGCTGGAGAGATGCGCCCTGAGTTCGGCGACGTTCTCAACGATTCCGTTGTGAACGATCGCGATCCTGCCGGTGCTGTCGAGGTGGGGATGGGCGTTGGCGTCGGTGACGCCGCCATGTGTCGCCCAGCGAGTATGGCCTACCGCGGTCCGCGAAATCGCCTCGAAGGTAAAGGTCGTGGGAACTCTGCCGATTCGCTTGATTGTTTTCAGACGATCGGCTTCCCGCCAAACGATCCCCCAGGAGTCGTAGCCGCGGTATTCGAGACTCTTCAGGGCGCTGCCAACGACAATTGGGACGCTTTGCTCATTGCCGACGTATCCAAAAATACCGCACATGCTGTTCCCTCTCACCTCGAATACGCGCCGGGCATCGTGTGCGAAACTCAGGACGAGTGGCACAACAATGCTCACTACCGCCCCACAGAAGCGCGAACGAGTCCCGACAAATTCTGCTGTCATACAGGATGAGAGGGCGCGGCATCGCCGCGAAGGTAGAGTCCACCTGCGCGCCCATTTGTCGATCCGTCACCGCATCGGTTTGTTGGCGCACTCACGATTGTGGATACCGGGGAACCACCCGCCGAGTCTTTCGATAGGTTCCCACCTCGTCAACTCGATCTCCGGGTCGAGTCCAGGCGCTGAAAACGAACGTGTCCGCCTCCCAAATCCTGAAACCATTGTACGGACATTTCGCGGCTGTGGCAATGGGTCCACCGTATACTTGAATGGCGAAGTCGGCCGGCGCACCCCTGCTCAAGGCCGAGTAATTGTCAAACAGGAGCAATTGGTTGATCGATCGGTATACGCGTCCGGCGATGGGCGCGATCTGGACGGATGAGGCGAAAATCCAGCAGTGGCTTGCGGTTGAACTGGCCGTGTGCGAGGCGTGGACCCGTCGCGGCCGGATACCGCCGGAGGCGATGGTGGCGATACGTGCCGCGCGTTGCGATCTGGCGCGCATGCTCGAGATCGAACGAGAGACGGATCACGATGTCATTGCCTTTCTTCAGGCGGTTGGTGAAACCGTTGGCGATGCTTCGAGGTTCATTCACCTGGGGTTGACGTCGTCCGATGTGGTCGACACCGGTCTCGGGATCCAGGCGCGGAACGCCGGAGGCCTGCTTCGAACGGATCTCGAAGGCATGATCGATGTTGTCGGCAATCGCGCAGTCGAACACAAGCGGACGTTGACGATCGGGCGCTCGCATGGCATGCACGCCGAACCGACGACCTTTGGGTTGAAACTGGCCGTCTGGTTCGATGAGTTGCGACGCCATCGCGTGCGTCTCGATCTGGC
>JACCUV010000251.1 GCA_013698495.1 Chloroflexia bacterium | reverse complement strand
CCGCCCGAACCGATTTCGACCTCGTTCCCAGCCGCCTGCCAGGCTGGCAGTCCGCCATTCAGCACCCGGACATCGTCGTGGCCCAGAAAGTGCAACACCCACCACATCCTGGCCGCAAACAATGTGCCTTCATCGTAGGCGACCACGGTCGTGGCCGGCGTGATGTTGAGTTCGGTGATCGTGCGCTCGACATCTCCTCGCCACGCAGCCAGCGAGTCGTCAGTGGTGTCGGTCACCTCCAGCGCCGGCCAGTCGATCTGCCGCGAACCCGGAATGTGCCCCCGCTCGAACTCCTCGCGTGGCGTCAACGCCACCACCACCACGTCGGGATCGTCGACGTGCGTCTCCAGCCAATCGACATCGGCCAGCATTTCCGGGAGCGCGTACGCGTCATCGGCGGTCGGCGATGCACCCGGTATGGACTGAGCAAAGGTGACGTGCAGACCGCCAAATCCCATCGCCAGGCTCGCTCCGAGTATCTGCCGGCGACTGAATCGTGATCGTCCTTGCCTGCGCATTGAGCGCTCCCCTCAACGTCATTTCGAATGTGCCGTGTGTTGCTTCACGCGGGTTCGTCATGTGAAACGAATGGCAGCGTGTGGTTCCATCTCGTTTAAACTACGTCGAACCACGGTCTGCGGGATGTCTCTCTTTCGCGCCATTGAGTCGGCAGGGATAGGCGCCTAAGCGGCCACCAGCAAGGCGGTCAGGTACATGACCGCGAGTCCGGCAGCGAATCCCCCAAAGGTCGGCCACGTGATAGCGGGCTCATCGGCGCGCTGCTGATCGCGCAGGATCAGGCGGCTCACGTCGATCACGACCTGTATGATCGCCCCGATCCCGATTGCCAGGAACACGGTCGTCCACAGCGGCGAGAAGACGAATGCGCCAATCCAGACGCCCACTATTGCCGGGGCTCCGGCAATCATCGCCAACAGCACGAAATGGCGCCATGCCGGGCGATCCTTGACCATCGGCGCGGCGATCCCGACTCCCTCGGTGACGTTGTGAAGCGTGAAGCCGATGATCAGGAATACCCCCAGAGCCGCCTCACCCAGCGCGAATGCGGCTCCGATCGCCAAACCCTCGCCCATGTTGTGCAAGCCGATTCCGGTCGCGATCTGATAGGCGAGCGGCACCCCTTTGGCGTCTCCTGTCTTGCCCCGAATGAGATGTCCGACGAGCATCAGGAACGCGACGGTGAGCAACACCAGCACCGGGATCAAGACGGGTGCGTCGAACGCCCCGGCCACACCAAGCGCGACCTCGTGGGCTTCTTCCCACATGTCGAAGGCAAGGAACACGAGCAAACCAACCGTCAGCGCCAGGATGAACGACATCCCCTTGCGCCCCAACCTTTGCATCGAGGGATACCAGAGCAGACCGAGCGAAACCGGGATCACGCCCACGTAGAAACCGACGAGCGCAAATCGGGTGAAGCTCTCCGCGTTGGTCTGCGGACTCTGGATCGCGACCGGTATCTCCGCCTCGAATACCACACCCGTTTCGGAAATCATGGAGATCGCGTGGGCTTCGTCCTTCACCCAGGGATAAGGAATCGCGATCGTGGCGGAGTCGAGTCTGTCCAGGGTGTTGCCCGGCTCGATCGTGAACTGCCAGTACGCCTCATCCACCAGCACCTGGGCGATCGTGATCGGGTCGGGTCCGTGGTTGACGATCTCCAGTTCGATCTGACCCGGTTCCGGCAATGTCACCTTCGGGATGTTGAGCGTTTCAATCGGTGGTGTCTCCCGGTCCCCCAGCCCGGCGTCGGTCGCGACGATCAGGGCAAGCACGCCAGCAAGGAGGACCAGCGGCAGGAGGAGCAGGATCACACTCGTCGTCGTGAATCGTTTGCCGGTTGGTTCTGGCAGTTCTCGAACGGTTCGCAATGTCGTGTCGGCCATGTGGAGTTCCTCACACAAATGGATGGTTTGGCAATGGACGGCGTTGGTTGGCGGCCAATAGAACTGCCCTATCGCACGTCGAACACGCTCATCCAGCCAAGCTCGGCAAACTCTGAGACGTGAGCATGAAACATGTAGAGACCCGGCTCGTGATTGGCGTAGCTGAATTCGAGGATTCCGCGCTGCGCCTGAACCTGCATGATCGTGTCGACGGTGCGCAGGGTTGGGTCCAGGGTGGTGCCGGTGTCGAAATAGTTGAAGAAGTTGGCGTGGAGATGGAACGAGTTGATGGGATCGAACTCGGTAATGTTGACCAGGTAGATCCGCACCGGTCGCGTGCGGTCGATGACAATGGGATGCTTCATGTAATGGAAGGCGACGGTGTTGACCGCGTAGACCTCGTTCTCGCCATCGAACGTGGTGTCGAAGGCGTTCATCATCATCACGAACTCTTGCCATTCAGACGAATCAGGGGAATCGGGATGCCGCGACCTCGCCAGATCGCCACGTATTGCCGGATCTGGATTGATGATGAACGTTCCATACAAGCCCTTGTGGATGTGGCGCTTCAGGGGAGTGGAATGGCAGTGGTAAAGATGGCAACCGAACGGTTCGGCGTTGAACTCGTACGTGTGCGATTCGCCGGGGAGGATATCCCCCCGGCCGATCCCGGTCACGCCATCGTGATAGGCGCTGTGCAAGCCGTGGAAATGCATGGTGTGCGGATGCGTGCTGCCATTGACGAAGTGGATGCGCAGCCGCTCGCCTTCATTGGCGCGCAGGGTCGGACCTGGAACCTGGCCGTTGTAGGTCCACGCCGGAAAGAAAACTCCGGGCGCGATCTCGATTTCCCGTTCGACGGCCACGATCCTCCATTCGCGTACCACAGTCCCATCCTGCATCGTGGTCGCTTCGCCGTAATCGAAACTGCTGACGAATTCTGAAGGGTCCCAACCGAGGCGTTCGACATCAATATCGCCGACGGTCGAGCTGAGAAAGTGACCGCCGTGCTCGGTGGGCGTGGCGGCTGGATCGTGTTCCGGGTGCTCGGGCGGCGGTGTCCCTTGAGCGAAGAGGAACGGCAGCGTGGAAACGCCCGCCAGCGCTCCCCCGGTCGCCCCGGCGGTCAGCAAGGTTCGGCGGTTCATGCGATTTCTGCTCATGGTCCTGGTTTCTCCAGAAAAAGAAGATTAGTCATGAGAGCCAGTGTAATTGAGAATCGGTGAAGTTACAAATTAGGTTTAGCTAAGTTTCACCTTTTGGAGTGCATTGGGATGATGGTCGCAGTCTTACGGGGATAGATCCCGCAACTATGCGGGGGGCGCGGATTTTACGGGGCGCCGGGCGGCCGAATGCCATTGCGTAGAAACCGGGGTGGGCGTCTACGTAATCCAAAACGCGTAACTTCACCGATGGAACTCGAAGTTGGCCCCGCCAGAATGAAGACATCGAATCATTCGAATTCGATCCGTATGTCATCCACTTGGTGGCGAGTTCACGCAGGAGTTTCAGATGGTTTTCCAACGCTTTCTTCGTCGGCATCGATTTTGTTCAAGTCACCGGATGTATTTCGTATTCGCGGTCGCACTCCTAATGCTGGCTCCCATGGTCGGGTCCGTCGTGTCGGCCTAAGGGCTTCCGATCCAGGCTCAGCCGACCGCGACGCCGACCGAGCGGTTCGATCTCCCGCTTCAGATCGAACCTTCGCCGACCCCAACCCCGCTACCGCCGAGGGAACCACCTCTCACGACCGAGCCGACCGCGCTCCCGACCGCGGAGGTGCCACTGGCGATCGAGGAACCGAGCACGCTGACGATCGTCAAGGGCGTCTGCGACGACACGAACTTCGATCCCTACACGGCCATCGGAATCGAGGCCTTCGAGGAGGGCTGTTTCAGTCCGGACGGCGAGTTCGAGTTCACCGTCTCCGATGGCCTGGGTTTCGCCGAGACCGCCATGACCAGTCTCGGGTCGGTCGAGTTCGTCGTGCCAGGCGGCGCGATCACGATCACGGAGACGATTCCGGAAGGCTTCGGCGAACCGGCGGTGTTCTGCTGGTCCGATCTGTTGCCGACACCCTCCGAGAACCCGTTCCTCGGCAACGGTCCGATCTGGGACGTGAGCGAGGGCGAGCAGGTGGAGTGCCTGTGGCTCAACGTGACGCAACCGCCCGGGCACGACTTCTTCCTTAACAAGTACGAGTGCCTGGAAGGTTTCGACATCGAAAGCGACTGGCCGACGTTCTCGAACACCTGCATGACGCCGATGGACGATGTCGGGTTCAACGTGACCGATGATCAGGGACCAATCTTCCAGGAAACCGTAGCTGGCAGCGCCGAGTGGCCCGGTCTCGACTTCGGCGATGGCGACGACCTGGTGATCACCGAAACGATTCCCGATG
>JACCUV010000227.1 GCA_013698495.1 Chloroflexia bacterium | reverse complement strand
GATCAGGACCCAACCCTCAGTCGGGTCGTAGAACCGCGGGATCAGACTGACGAGGCTCGATTTACCCGATCCGGTGGCCCCGAGAATTGCCACGGTCTGGCCCGCTTCGACAGTGAAGGAAATACCGCGGAGGACGGGTTCGGAGTCGTCATCGAAGGCGAACGAGACGCTGTCGAAGGTGACCTGACCGCGCGGCCGGAAGTGCTCGATCGGCGTTGGCGGGTTCGCCACCTCCGGCACACTGTCGAGCACCTCGTTGACCCGGCCCGCCGATGCTTCGGCGCGGGCAAATCGGATCACCAGCATCGAGAGGAACATGATCGCCATCAGGCTCTGGAGCAGGTAGTTGGAGAAGGCGATCAACTGACCTACTTCGAGATCTCCCGTATCGATCATGCGGCCACCGAACCAGAGTGTGGCGACGATTCCGACGTTGACGATGAACATCAGCAGCGGCATCACGACCACCACGTAGCGGATGACCGCGATCGTGGTGTCGCGATGATCGGCATTGGCGGTCTCGAATCGCGCCGTCTCGTGCCCGGAGCGGGCGAAGACACGCACCACGCGGACCCCCGCCAGGTTCTCCTGCATCACGATGTTGAGTCGATCGAGTTTCTTCTGGACGACCTTGAACATCGGATACGCAATCCGGATGATGACGACGATGACCACCGCCACCAACGGGATCAGCATAAAGAACAGCAACGCCAGCCTGGGACTGGTGATCGTTGCCATGATCAGGCTGCCGAAAAGCAGGAGAGGCACGCGGACCATCACCCGCAGCAACATCGCAACCGTATCGGTGAGTTGCGTGACGTCGTTGGTCAGGCGCGTGATCAGGCCACCCGTTTCGAGTTTGTCGAGATTACCGAACGAGAGGTCTTGCACCTTCCGAAATAACGAGCCGCGCAGGTCCGCGCCGAATCCCTGGGCGGCGCGAACCGCGAAGACACCGCAGAACACGCCACCGATCATGCCCACGAGGGCGACGCCGATCATGATCAGACCGGTCTCGCGCACGAGATCGAGATCGGATTGGGCGACGCCTTCGTCGATGATGCGCTCAATTAGCCATGGTTGAAGCAGGTCCATCGCGACTTCGATCGCCATCATCATCGGCGCGAGGATCACCCAGAGTCTGTATGACCGGAGATAGCCCGCCAACCGGCGCGTTTCGTGCACGAAAGACCCTCCTCACCTTATCCTGCCACAGATGAGTGGACGGCGTCGGGCGAGGCGCGCACATTCGTCGATCCCGAATGCGGCGCATGCGTCAATCAGGACTCCTGTCCGCGATTGGATTCGCGGCGGGAACCCGATGGCGGACAGACTCGTTACGTTCTCTACAGGCAACGAGCAGGATCAGGTGATATTCTGTTCCAAACACGGATCAACTCAACCTCCGCCGATCGAACAGGCTCGGTGGCTCGCACGGGACCGAACGATACCTGACAGCGGAGCACTATATTGGCGGGTCCGGTAGCTGAATTGGAGAGTCGGAATGCACGCAAACGCGGAACCAGGACGCTTTCATTGGGGTTACATCGCCGTGGCGATTGGCATGGTGCTGACCTTGCTCCTCCCCGCCACAACGGCCGCGCAGGGCATCAAGGACCAGGTATCGGACGACCCGGCGACCGAAGAGGCCACCGAAGAACCGCTCGACGATTCCTCTGATGACCCCGACCTCGATCCTGACGATGAACCTTCCGATGCGGCCGATCTTGAAGCGGCAGGGCTGGTCGACGACGACGCCTACGAGAGCCCGCAGTTCGGCTACACCGTCGAGTGGTCGCGCGACTGGGCCGTCGACTTCGAGATCGAGCTGATTCGAGATCATGCGCCCGTTATCTCCGATGAGGACGCAGAACTGGACCAGTTGTACGCGATCTGGAGCGGTGGGCCCGGGGAGGAATCCTACGCCATTTTCAGCGGTCAAACGGCGAACCGCGGCGGCCCGGACGGCGATATCGAGGAATGGACCGACGAAGACTGGATCGAGGATCAGTGGGACGCGGATTTCGACGTTGACGTGCTGCTCGAGGACACCACCCGAACCGCGGCCGCGGTCCTCTACTCAGTCGTGCAAACTGAAGACGACTTCCAGTACTACACGATCTACCAGGCATTCGAGCTCGAGGATGGCACGACCCTGTACCTGACATTCTCGGCCTTTGAAGAATGGTTCGAGGAATCGTATTTGTCCTGGAGCGAAGACGTCGAGATCAACGGCGAGCCGCTCGACCTCGTCTTCGACTGGGACGACATCGAGGACGCCATTTAACGGACTGTCACCCCTGAATTACTGACCTACAAAGTCGTCATTCCTCGCAAGCTCGGAACGACGGTATGGGGGAGGCGTTGACCGGCTCCGGGCGTTCGACGATGCCCCGAAGGAATGGCACGTGTCCGATCGACATGTCGAGGTCATCGCCCGCCTCGTCGCCTGGGCGGAACGTGACCACAACATCCGCGCCCTGATCCAGACCGGGTCGTCGTCTCGCCCAACCGGCTCGGCGGATCGATTCTCGGATCGTGACATCGAGATCGTCGCCCGCGACCCTGCTCCGCTCCTGGCGGACGATGCCTGGATTCACGCCATCGCGCCGGTTTGGGTTGCGCAATACCTCGAAAACGATCCTGGCGCCTTCGAGACCCGGCTTGTCTTCTTCGAGGGTGGGCGCAAGGTCGATTTCACGATCGCCGATTGTACGAGGATCGAGGCGATGGTTGAAACAGGCACGCTCGACGGCCTCTACGAGCGCGGCTACCGGGTGTTGCTCGACAAGGACGGTCTTGCCGGCGGACTGCCGACACCAAGCAATGCGCCGCCGAAGCACTCGCTGCCTGCCAGGGTCGAATTCACGCGTACCGTCACCGAATTCTGGTTCGAAGCGGCCCACATGCCGACCTACCTGATCCGGGACGAGCTCTGGGTGGTCAAGTTCCGGGACTGGACGATGAAACAGATGCTGCTTCGGATGCTGGAGTGGCATTCGATCGCCACACGCGGACCAGACACGGACACGTGGTACATCGGCACGAAGATGAAGCAGTGGCTGGACGCCGAAACCTGGAATGAGGTTCATGACGTATTCTCCCGGTTCGATCGGGCCGATGCGTGGCGCGGTCTGGTCACAGTGATGGCGTTGTTCACCCGTCTCACGCGCGAAACCGCCAGTTTGCTCGAGATCGGCTACCCGGTCGCGGCCGAACGGAGCGTTACGGCCTACGTCCTCGGTTTCGAGGCGGAAATCTGCGCGCTCGGGTAGGGCGTGTCCCTATTCCCAGCCGGTGCGTTGGGCAACCCAGCGCCGGGCGACTGCTCCCTGCGCCTCCTGAAACGCCCGCAGGCCTGGTAGTCCTTCCACCGGCGGCAAGGCGCCCTGGTGGGTGAAAAATCCCGCGATTTCGATGATCCCGAGTGTCACATGTTCAGGATCGGCCGATTGCGTAGCATCGAGCCGGGCGATGAGGTCTTCCGGCTCTGGTCCACCCTCCATCGCCACACTCGGCGCGAAACCGATCGGGTCGATCCAGGCGGCTCCCACGCGCGCGTGCGGCCAATCGACGATCACCACGCCGTCGTCAGTGAGCAGCATGTTGTCGCCGCGCAGGTCGAGATGCAGCAGTGTATCGCCCGCGATGACCTCACCCACACGCTGTTCGGCCTCGATCATCCGGTCAAGATTACGATTCACCCAGGGATCGATACGAGGCAAGTTGTCGTACTTGAGATAGCTCCAGTTTCCGCGCACGAGCGGTCCGAACGTCAATATGTCGTCGATCTCGGACGTGGCGATGGGCGACGGCGTGAGCTCGGCGCTCAACCGGTTGAGCGCATCGACTACGTCGTCGAGCTCGGCGGGATCCCACGGCTGTGCGGGAGGGCGCCCCTGGACATCCTCGAAGACGAGTACCACCCACTCTTCGCCGTCGTCTTCCTGCGACGACCAGAGGAGACGAGGGGCGGGGGCGCCTGACGGGAGCCTGGAAGCGACTCGAATCTCGCGGCGGTGCAGCGTGGGCGACATCGGATTCAAGGTATTTGAGACCGCCTTGGCGAAGACGCGACGACCGGGACGAGTGGTTAACCGACTGGCTAACCCCGGCGAAAACCCGCCCGCCATCGACTGCGCCGTAACCACCGGCTCACCGAGCCAGTCCTCAATTGCGTCCCGGATATGCGCGGGCAACTGCGCCCAAGCGAGTCGTTGACCCTGCGCGCGCGGTGGTGGTTGTCCGGTGGAGGCCATCGCGTCGCTGATCCCCTTTCGACTGCTGCGCACGTCGTTCGTGGTTGGTCCAGGAAGTGAATCGGCCAGCAAACTCTCCGCGCCGAGATGGGGCCGATATGACGGCTGCGCCACATCGGCGGCGGACGGCAGGTCAGGCCGATGATTTCGACCAAAGCTGCTCGGACGCGATCCTCGCCCCTTCCGCCATCGCCCCGAGCTTCGCCCAGGTGACCGTAGGATGAACCGTGGGCGCGGTGGCGAATGTGGCAAACCCGCAATCGCTGCCGGCGATGACGTTCTCGCGACCCACCAGCCTTGCGTACTGGACGAGCCGCTGCGCAACCAATTCGGGGTGCTCGACGTAGTTGGTGGTCGAATCCAGAACACCGGGAATCAGCAACTTGCCTTCGGGAAGTCGAAGCTGTTCGAACAGGGCCCACTCGTGGGCATGACGTGGATTGGCCGCTTCGAACGAAATCGCCGCCGGCCGCGCCGCGAACACGAGATCGATAACGTCGCCCAGCGGCACGTCGTGAATGTGCGGCCCTTCAAAGTTCCCCCAGCAAAGATGCAGTCGCATGGATTCGTCCGGGATGTCGCGGGTGGCGTGGTTGAGCGCCGCGATATGAAGCTCGACCCGGCGCCGGAACTCTTCGATACTCTCCCCACGGTGGAGGCGGTGCGCGGTGAGGTCAGGACAACCGAGTTGAAGCACAAAGCCGGCATAGTGGATCGTGTCGTACTCCACTTTCATCGCATCCGCCAGCGCGAAGAGATAGTCCTCATCGCTGGGGTAGTGCTGGTTTTCCAGGAAACGCGCAATCACCCCGGGAGAAGCCGCGGTCATGAACGCATCTTCCACCTCCACGTCGGTAATCGCGGCCCGCAGGTTGGCGATGTCGGTGGACACTGCCTCCAGGTCGCGGTAGGCGGGCGGGCCAATACAAGCCGGCAACGCTCCCCGGCCGCTGCTCCACACGCTCTCCACATAGTCCGGAAACTCATCGGCATCAGGATGCGGATCGCCGGGACCGCTTTCTCCGCCGAAGCCATCGAGCCGCTCCTTGACGTAGGTTGAGTAGCGAATCTTGCTCGCCTCGCCGTCGTTGACGACACTCACGCCAGCCTCAACCTGGCGGCGCACCACATCCGCAACTCCGTCGCGAATCAGTACGGCCAGTACACCGGTCTCGCGTTCCCCGCGGTCTCGACGCTCCAGCGCCGCCGTCAGCGCCGGGGAGCGCGGAAGGCTACCGGTGTGCGTCGTCAGGATCCGCTCAGTCGATCGCTACATCATCTTCCTCCTCGGCGCGCCTGGCCACGACCATCGTTCCTGACTATCACTCCGGACCATACCATCCGGGCGGCTGGCCGTGGATGGCTCGTGCGGCGCGGATCGCCCCGGCGGCGAACGCTTGCCGGCTGTAAGCCCGGTGCGTGATCCTGATCTCCTCCTCGTTGCTGGCGAAGAGGATGGCGTGCTCACCGGGATTTCCACCGCCCCGCACCGCGTGGATCCCGATCTCGCCCGGCTGGCGCGGCGCGTGCCCTTCCCGACCATGCACCAAGGGATGCTCGTCCGCGCCGGGCAACCCGGCGACAATCGCCTCCGCCAACATCAGCGCCGTGCCCGACGGCGCATCGACCTTGTGCCGGTGGTGGGCCTCGATCAGCTCGATGTCGTACCCTTCGAGCGCGCGGGCAATCTCCGGAAGCAGACGTTGCAGCAAGGAAACTCCGGTGCTCATGTTCCGGGCGAACCAAACCGGCGCCCGCACAGAAGTTGCGCGCAACAACGCAACCTGATCAGCGTCGAGACCGGTCGTGCCGAACACAAGTGGTGTTCCCGATTCTGCCGCCGCCGAAGCCGCGGTCGCCGAAGACTCGGGTGTCGAGAAATCAATCAGCACATCGCAGTTTGACGCCAGATCGCGAAGCTCCCCGGCGTTTCGACTCCCGAATCTCCCAACCACCGTCAACAACGGGTCGATTGCCGCCAGCACGACCATCTCCCGCCCCATCCGTCCCGAGATCCCGACCAGTCCAAACCGCAACGGCATTTGCGTCGCCATCACGCCGCGACCTCGACAGGGTCCGGTTCCGACATCGTTGGCCAACCCGTTTCCTCGCCGATAACCACCTGGTTCGCGGTGTAGGGACAAGCCAACAGCGCCCGGAACACGCGCTCGCGAGACTCCGGCAGCAGTGAGACAAGCGGTAGGCGAATCTCCGAGGTC
>JACCUV010000222.1 GCA_013698495.1 Chloroflexia bacterium | reverse complement strand
CCCCGATTTCGCCCGCGATGTCCTCGACCAAGGGATAGACCAGCACCTTGAGGACCTTCCGGCCCAGCGTGCCAATCGGTCCGCGATCACCTGGTTCTGCGGTTTCATCCGGCACGTAGCGGCGGATCACGAAGGTGTCCGTGCCGCCTGAACCACCCCTGGTCAGGTCGCCATCGGCGGTGGAGGCCACGGGGAAGTTCCAGGTCACGACTCCGGACTCATCGACTGCCAGCACAATCTGGCCCCAACCCTCGCCGGCCGCGGGAACTTCGACTTCCATGGCGGGTTCGTCGTACGACGTGCTTCTCGTTTCGCCTGTTGGCGCCGGAACTTCGCGGGTGTCGCTGATTTCGACGGTGTACTCCGCTTCCATGCCCTCGTTCCGCAACGCCTCGTCCAATTCGGGTGTGAGCTCCGCGGCCCCGCGCAAGGCGGGGTCAACGGATTGAGTTGAGGTGGCTGTGCCCGTGAGTCCTGGCGTTCTCAAGGTGATCCCGCCGACCTCAACCGGCGCGCCGTTCGAATTCAGTTCTGGCATGTGTCGCCTCCATTTCAGGTGTGCTTGCGAATCAGCCGCATGCTGGGGTGACCGAAAAACTGGTAGGCGAGATGAATGGCGGAATCGGGTTGAATGTCGGCGCCCTCCGCATCCTTTCCGAATCGGGCCCGCTGCTGCCGCAGTATTTCCGCCGGTGGCTCATCGCCATCGACCGCGCGCTCATAGAACTCGATTGAAACTTTTCGCGCTTGCTCGTCATTGACCGACCACAATGGAGCGACAACCGCGGACGCGCCGACCATCACGAGGGCCCCAACCAGTCCTCCGTACCCCCCAGGCACTTCGTAGCCGCTGCCGGCCTCGCAGGCGTTGAGGAAAACGAAGGGGCGAGGTTCAGGGGAGAGCTGGAACCCCATGATCACGGTCCCATCGAGATATGTGCCGTCGTTGAGCACCAGACCATTTTCGAGGCTAGCAGGATCGTAAACGGCGTGGCCCGCGAAGTGGAACACTTCCGCATCCGGGGGATTCGCCAGGAAGGCCTCGACTGATTCAGGGTCTGCCGGTACGGAGCGACCCTCATAGCGCGCAGCGAGGTCCTGAGCTTCCTGCTCCGCATGGGGGAGTCGTTTCCATCGCCCGCGGTCGGGATATTCGCCACTGAGGATGGCCATGGTCATGGCCTTCCGCGCATCCTGCACCGGGGGAGCAGGTTCGTCCTGATGGAGGCGGGGCAAGATCCATCGCCCGAGTACGGTTTGGGCGCCAAGGAAAGGGGCGCTTTTGGGATCGAGCGGCGACTTGACGAAGGCGAGTTCCCAAGGCATATAGGGGTCCTGGGAGATGATGAGAATTGTCGGTGGCCGATTGGCGACGCCCGCCGCGACGTTCCCGAGGATGTCCCAAAATTCGGCGGGTATGACAGCGGTGAGTCCTTTTCCGATTCCGACCATCTGTCTGAAAAGAAAACGGCCAGCTTTCAGTTTCATGCGTTTTGTCAACTGCATGGCGAAATCAGCGGGATTTGCGGCGAGTTTGGACGCGATCGGTGAGGACGGCGTTTCGACACTCAATGCCGAGGAGACCACGAAAGACCAGTAGAGGTCACGCGGGTTGTCGCCTTCGCTGATCTTGACCGTCAGGTCTGGTTCGGTGTAGTCCACCGGGATCTGGAACCTGGCGGTGAGGGATGCGGGCGGCGGTGGAGGCGTGGCGTCGACCATTTCCGCGACCCGAACGACGTTCACCTCGCGATAGGCAGTTCCGATAGGTTGGCTGCCAATGTGGTACGTCACCTCAATCTTGCGGTGGACGACATCTTCGGCCTGGGTGTCGGGCGTGAGGTGGATCGTCGCGCGGGGGTATGGATCTTCGACCGTCACGTTGAGGTACTGTCGCAAGCTTTCCCCGGACCTCTCGCCGAAACCATCGGCCAGCAACCACGCCGTCAGCGTGTACGGTCCCTGACTCCAACTCGGTCGCTCAATTTCAGGCCCCTGGACGCTTGAATCCTGCAGTTTGGCGAGCCCAACCTCGAGCGCGAATTCCTCGCCGGCCGTCACGACCTGAGGACATTGCAGGTGGGGGTAGGCCGTGCGTGGCGGGTCGGTGACGGGTTGATCAGGGTCACCCTCGTGCGCAGAACCCGCCGTGCGAGGTTCCGGTCCTGCCGCGTGGGCGCGTGGCTCGCTGGTCGACGCCCCGGCGCGATCGTCGGGGCCAGCAGGTGGAGTAGCGGACGTGGGGAGGCCAAAGCTCATCGACCCAGAATCGAAACTGGGAGTTGTCGAGGTCGGGGGCGATTCGGGCGCGGCGCTTCCGGCCGAATCGCCGTTGGCGGCATGCAGTTCACCGTAGTCGGCCGTCTCGTGTGGACCGCTCCCGACTGATCCGCCGTTCGCCGAAACCAACTCATCGACGAAGTGGGTGACAGGCGAGGACGTCGCCGGCGCCGGAGCGCCGCCATAAATTGGCGGCCATGAATCCCTGAAACGAACGCCGGCCGTTTCCACCAATCGTGTCGCCGCGAGACGTTCGTCGCCGTCGGCGCTTCCCAGTCGATCGCGAAGTCCATCGACGACGGCGCGCACTCCGCCCCGGCCAATCGACCAGCCGATCTGGTCCGAAAATTGCCCGTGGTCCTGCGTGTTCACGTAGCTCTCGAAAAGTGGACCAATCTCGGGAACAAACCCTATGCCCATATCCCGCACGATGCCAACAAGCGTGTTGCCGCCGCCCAGCAGCAACCACGGGTCCTCAAGGGACGAATCTGGCGACGACCGTGCTTGCTGCTGGGCGTCGAGCTCGTCGGCCAGGCGCCGCCACAGTCGAGAGATGAGAGATGCGCCGTCACCTTCTGGCAGAAACGCGAGGACATCCCAATCTCCAGTTTGCGCGTCGTTCGGGAATGACACGTCCAATTGGTCTCGCAGCGCCAGCGCGTGCTCACGCAATCGGTCAACTTCCGCCGGTGTTTGGTCCGACAAGAGGGCATCCGGTTGCCAATCTGGTGAGATTTCGTCATATCCTGAGAGGAGGGCTTTGACGATCACGCTGTCCTCGCCGGTGAGGGGTTCGAGCATCCCCCGTGTGACTGCTGGCCATGGCCCGCGTCCCTCAATCCGGGCGCAGGCGAGGGCTGGATCGCCCCACATGAACGTTAGCGACGATGTCGCATCGGGCGATGTCAGCAGATGCGCCAGTGACTCAGGCTCATCGAGTTGGGCCAGGCAGATTGCCGACCAGAAGCG
>JACCUV010000161.1 GCA_013698495.1 Chloroflexia bacterium | reverse complement strand
CCACCCCGAGCTGATCCGGCGGGGGCAGTGTTGCTCTTCGAGCCTGGTCGCTCCGTGAGGCTCACGGTCAAGCTCCCAGCACACCCGGATATCTTTCGAATGTTGGATTTCTGAGAATTCTTCGCACGCTCGGAACGACATTCGGACTCTGGTCGTATACTTTTGGGGAAAATTCGCAGGTTGGCTCATCGTGGTCAACGTCGCCGCCCGGCAGGAAACGTGACCATCCCAGCACCAGCCAAGACCAGCACGATAACCAGACTCAGCCGGAGCGACGATTTCTTCATCGGCCTGATCGTCTTTCTCGGCGGCATGACCAGCATCGGAACCGAACTCAGCGTGTCGCGCCTGATCGCGCCGTTCTTCGGCGACTCGACCTTCATCTGGGCCAACCTGATCGGGCTGACGATGACGTACCTGGCGATCGGCTACTGGCTCGGCGGTCGACTCGCCGATCGCTATCCTCGAAGCTGGCTGCTCTACTCAATCACAGCGATGGCGGCGGTCTGGAGCGCGTTGCTGCCGTACCTGGCGCGGCCGATTCTCCAGTTCTCGCTCGACGCCTTCGCCGATGTCGATATCGGCTCGTTCTATGGCTCGTTGCTGGGTGTACTTCTGATCCTCGCCGTGCCAATCACGCTGCTCGGCTTCGTAAGTCCCTACGCAATCCGCCTGCGGATGGTCGATGTCGATCACTCCGGACATACCTCCGGAAACACCTACGCCCTGGGCACGATCGGTTCGATCGCCGGTAGCTTCCTGCCGGTGCTGGTGCTGATCCCATGGGTTGGGACAAGGCGCACATTCCTGATCCTCGGCGGGATGCTGTTCGTGCCGTCGATCATCGGCTTGCTCCGTGTCAGGGCCTTTCCCCAAGCGGCATTCGCGACAGTGCTCGCGGTGGCAGTCGCCGGCGTGTCGATCGTCAATGCTGGCGGCGCGATCCGTCCGGCTCAGGGCGGCGATTTGGTCTACGAAACCGAATCGAGCGACAACTACATCCAGGTTGTGCAAGACGGTTCGACATTTGAGCTGTCGCTCAACGAAGGGCACGCAACGCATTCGATCTACGATCCAACCCAGTTGCTGACCCGCGGTCCATGGGACTATTTCATGGTCGCGCCGCTGTTCAACCCACTGACTGGTCCGGCGCAGATCGACAGCGCCCTGCTCATCGGTCTCGCCGGAGGCACCGTGAGCAAGCAGTTGACGGCAGCGTATGGCCCGATTCCGATCGACGGCGTGGAGATCGACGCCGAGATCGCCCGCGTCGGTCGTGACTACTTCGCGATGACTGAGCCGAATCTCAATGTCATCATCGAAGATGGTCGTTATGTCTTGAAGACGTCCAATGAGCAGTACGACCTGATCGGCGTCGACGCCTACAAGCAGCCTTACATCCCATTCCAGCTCACAACGCGCGAGTTTTTCGAGGAAGTTTCGGACCGCCTCACACCGGATGGCGTCGCCGTGATCAACGTCGGCCGCACCGACACCGATTACCGGCTGGTGGATGTTATAGCATCGACGATGCGGGACGTTTTTCCTAATGTTTATGTCATCGACACCGAACGCTACGCCAACAGCATTGTGATCGCCACCAACTCCCCGACCGCGCTCGCGAATTTCGCGGACTCGCTGGCCGCGCAGGAACCCGGTTCGCTGATTCAGACGGTTGGCGAAGCGAGCATCGAAAGCGGCAATATACGAGAGGTGACCGAGGTGACGACCGTGTTCACCGACGATCACGCGCCAGTCGAGCGCGTCGTCGACCAGATCATTCTCGAAGCGGCGCGTGACGAAACCGAGGAGACCCCATGATCCAGGCCACCGCCGCCATACAACGTACGACCAGGCTGGACTCCCCTCCCCCACTGCGGTCCGCGCTCCTCTCCGGCGTGCCGTTCGTGCGCCACGGGCTCACCTTTCGTGTGCCGGGGATGGGCAAGGCCGAAGGGAACATCGGGCTGGGCACGCCGCGCGACCGCAAGGATGCCTGGGAAATGCGCAAGCTGTGGTGCGCGTCGATCGGAGTCGATCCGGAGCGAATCGTGACCATGGGCCAGGTTCATGGCAACGACGTGATTCGGGTCTATGCCGAGGATGCCGGCAAGGGTTCGCGCAACCCAGGCAGTCATGTTGGCTACGCCGACGCCCTGATTACGGATGCCCCGAATGTCGTCCTCATGACCCTCCACGCCGATTGCCAACCTATTCTCCTCGTTGATCCTGTGCGGCGGGCGATTGGCGCAATCCATTCCGGGTGGCGCGGGACAGTGGCGGATGTCGGTGGCGAGGCAGTGGCGTCGATGCGCACGGAGTTCGGCAGCGAACCGGTCGATATCCTCGCATTTCTCGGACCCGCGATCGGTCCCGGCGAGAATGAGGTCGGTGACGAAGTGATCGAGGCATGGCTGGCGCAGGCCGACAATCTCGGAAGGGTCGCCCACGATGCTGTCCTGAAGCCTGGTCACAAACATCACTTCGATGTGCCTACCGCCAACCGGTTGTTGCTGATGCGCGCAGGATTGTCGGTCGAACACATCGAGAGCTCGGACATTTGCACCAAGACGCAGAAGAACTCCTGGTTCTCGCATCGGGGCCATGGCCCGAACGCCGGTCGTGAAGGCGCCCTGATCGCGATTGCGGACGACGAATCGTGATTGCCGCTGGCGCAATTGATCATGGCGCTCTCGAACGCAATATCGATGAGGTCCACGAGCGCGTGCACCTCGCGGCTCGCGAGTCGGGGCGATCGGCGGAGGCCATCACGATTGTCGCCGTGTCCAAGACATTTCCTCGGACATTGGTGGACGAGGCATATGCCCTGGGGCTCAGTTCCTTCGGTGAGAACCGGGTCCAGGAAGCGAAGGGAAAGTACGGAGGTCCACTGCCGAGCGACCTGCGGTTGCACATGATCGGGAGCCTGCAATCAAACAAGGCGAAGGCGGCGATCGGGTTGTTCGACCGGATCGAGTCGGTCGACCGGATGTCGTTAGTCGAAGCGCTGGAGCATGCCGCGACCAGGGTCGATACGCTGGTGTCGGTGCTGTTGCAGGTTAATCTCGGCCGCGAGCCGCGGAAGTCAGGCTGTTTCCCGGAACAGGCGCTGGAACTGATCGACGCGCTGATAGGCGCCGATCACCTGCGAGTCGACGGCCTGATGGGCATCGCCCCGCTGCTGCCGAACGCCCACGACACTCGCCCGTATTTCCGCGAACTCAGGCTGTTGCGGGAAGACATCTGCCGCGAGCGACCGGATGTCGACCTCTCTGTGCTCTCAATGGGCATGAGCGGCGACTTCGAAGCCGCGATCGCCGAAGGCGCCACCCACGTCCGGATCGGCTCCGCGATCTTCGGCGCGCGGTAGCGTCACCCGCCGAACACTTCGACTCCCGCGGCGCGAGCGGCGCGGGCCAATGCGCTGTCCAGCGTCGCCAGTGGCAAGGATCGTCGCACGGCAAGTTCCAGATACCAGTGGCAAGGATCGTCGCACGGCAAGTTCCAGATAAGCAGCATCGTAGACGGAATGGCGATGTTGGATAGCCAGAGCCGCGGTGACGGTCCACGCGAGTAGGATCGATTCGCCATCTTGAGTGAGATCGAGATGTCTCATGTCGGCAAGTTGGTTCATGATCTCTTGCGAAGGTTTCCTGGCACGCCGGGCTGCCATAACCGAACTATTGGCAACTTCCCAAAACCAAAGTGATGGTACGACTATCTCGACGTCACTCAAAGAGTTCAGGAATTGCTCCACGTTGGGTGGAACTTCCTCGTTGAGAAGCATTGCGGTGAGGCAGGAGGCGTCGACCACGATCGGCACTTGCTATGGTCTTCCGTCTTCGATCCAGGATTTTAATTCCTCCGGAGTTGCTCTTATACCCCACTTCTTCGCGCGCTCACGCATCCGTCTGATTGCGGCCCTGGCTGCCTCACTGTCGTGCGATCGTTCCAGTGGACCAAGGCGGGCAAGTGTTCCCCCGGTTTGTGATGAAGATTTCTTCGTCGTTGCTGGTCTGCATGATGAGCTGGACGAGTTTCCCCCTGGCGTCCGTGGCCCGAATTGTAGTCATGTGTTGCCACCTTTCATTCGCGGCCGCACTGGATGCGGCTCGAGTTTGCCGCGTACCTGTCGTGAATCAGGTATCGCCCGAGGGTCGGCGGCCATCCCACTCCTTAAGGATCAGATGATCCGGCGGGATCGGCCCCAACTCCGCCTTCGGTACGCCCCGGTAGGTGATGATGAACACCTCCCCGGCTTTGGCGCGGCGCAGCAGTTCGTACCACCGCGTCCGCGCTTCAAAGACACCGATGCGTTGCGGCTGTGCTTGTTGTGTCGTGCCGACTTCGCCTCTGTCAGCCATCGCACACCTCCATACCGACCAGTCTATCGACCGGTCAGATCAATTCAAGAGAAGCGGATGCACCGGTTTTTGGGGCGAGCGGGCAAGTCTGGCCACGGAGGACGACCACGAGGGGATCGCCCTCTCCGTGTCGAATCAAGTTGTCGCAACGACTATGACTCGGGCGTCGCCTCCGGCGGTTCACCGTCCAATGCGGTGAGCGCTTCGAGGATCTGCCCGAGCCGATCTTGCTCTTCCCCATAGGTCGCGAAGTCGCCAGCCTGGAGTGCTGCCTGTGCCCGATCGAAGCTGGCCAATGCCTCGTCGGCAAGTTCGCCTTCGGTCATGCCCGCGAAGTCACCGGACGGCGGCGGCGCAACGTCAGCCGGATCCGATTCCGCCTCCTGGTCGACGGGAACCGTCTCCGTCACCGCGTCTGGAACATCCTCGATCTCGCCGACCGTAGCGGCGTCGGGATCGGCCAACGCCGCGATCGCCTCCGGTAATGTCGGACGCATTACGACCTGCTCGTCCGTGGCCACAATCACCCGCACCAGCTTCGGGGCGGCGGCCGCCGAATCGCGCGATTGCAGATACAACGGCTGGATGTAGAGCATGGCGTCGTTGACCGGTATCACCAGCATGTTGCCGCGGATCACCTCGGTGCCGCTCTGGTTCCAGAGCGTGATTTGCTGTGAGATTTCGGGGTCCTGATCGATTTGGGCGTCGATTTGGGTCGGTCCGAACACGGTCACCTGGCGCGGATACCGATATTGCCGCAACCGGGTGGCTCCCGTTTCATCTGCCGTGCCCGCGAACCAGGCCGTCATGTTCTGGCGTGCTTGCCCGCCGCCGGGTGTGAACGGCACGGTCAGGGCAAACTCGGTCTCGGACTCGTTCGGCAGTTGCTGTGTGACGAAATACGGCTCCACCGGCTGGGTTGTGCCGTCGAGTTCTTGCTGGGCGACGATCCACTGATCGTCACCGTCGTACAACGTGCGTGCGCTATCCACGTGGTACGTGGACCACACATCGGATTGCAGGCGAAACTCACGTTCCGGATATCGGAAGTGTTGCGAAATCGATGCGGGAGCTTCCGCCACTGGCGTAAACAGGTCCCCGTACACCTCTCCATAAGCGTCGGCGATCGGGTCAGCTTCGGCCGTTCGGTAAAACGTCGTGTCCCCATCGTAGGCATTGACGACGACCTTGACGCTGTTCCGGAGATAGTTCACGCCATCGTAACGTGTCGCCTGCGGGAATCGATCGGTCGAGGTGTAACCGTCGATGATCCAGTAGAGCTCGCCATCGGCGATCACCAGATACGGGTCCTCGTCGTAGCTGAAAAATGGGGCGATGCGCTCGGCTCGATCGACCACCGATCGCGTCATCACCAGCCGGGAATCGCCCGTGAGCTGTCCGCTAACAAACACATTGCGATCGCCGAGGGTCAACCCCGCGAGCGCCCGCGTAAACGGATTGCCGAGTGAAATCGAGCCGGCCGGCGTACCCTCGAATCCGCCCGCATCCAAACTTTCGTCGATGCCGGTGAATTCGGTTTGGTCCGTGTTGGTGATAATCCACTCCTGCGGCAATTCCCCAAAGTAGATTTCGGGTCGATCGATCGCCAGTTCCGGAGGGCCAACCGGCGGTATGCCGCTCACCGTCATCACCGGCCACCCATCGCCGGACACCTGGCTTACCGGGCTGACGACCGCCCCGTAGCCGTGGGTGTAGGCGAGGCGCCGGTTGGTCCAGGTCCGGGCGTTTTCCCGCAATCCATCGATGTTGAGTTCTCGAGCCGAAATCAGGACCTGAACCGGTTGCCCGTCGATCATGTACCAATCGACATCGATGTCGTCGAATTCGTAGTAAGGCACGAACGTCTGCAGTTGCTGATAGACAGGCTGCACTACCCGGTAGTCCCAAACGCGCACATTACTCAGCGGCGGTTCGTCCGCCGGGAGCTCGGCAGGCACGATCGGATCCTGACCCGTGAGCTCGGTGACCTCGACGTCGTCCAGCGCGAATCCGGCCAGGGTCATGTCGATATTTCGCGCGATGTACTGTTCCTCGCGGCGGAACTCGTTGGGCTCAACGAAGAATTGCTGCACGAGCACGGGCAACAGCGGCGTCACCAGCACCGCGAGCACGAACCACCCGCCGAGCAACCCCACCAACCACCTCGGAGTGCGAAGCACGATTCCCGACAGCAGCCCGATCGCCGTTGCGGCGGAGAGGAAGGCCATCATCCAGTTGAGCGGACGCACGATGTTGACGTCGGTGAAACCGGGACCAATGACGACACCGCGCGTGGAGTAGACAAGTTCGAAGTTGCGCAACACATAGCCGAAGGCAATCAACAAGAGCATCGCGCAGGCCAACCCGCTGAGATGGCGGAGCGCGACCATCGGCACATCGTCCCACTTTCCGAATCGCACGCCGAGTCGCACAAGATAGACCAAGGCGACCGCCACAATCGTGATCCCGACGATCCACATCAGCGAGTTTTGCACGCCCTTGAGCACCGGCAGCGTGAATACGTAAAAGCTGACATCGCGATTGAACGTTGGATCGACGATCCCGAACTCATCGGCTCGCATCGCCAGCCACACGTCGCGCCAGAAATCCTTGGAAATCCATCCGACGAAGACGAAGAGCACGCCGCCGAACACCAACCCCAGAAAGTTCAGTGCAGACTTGCTAAACCTCCCGACGCTTCCTTCGCGCAATCCCCACTCATTTCGGGTGTTGCGCACCGCAAAGCGAACATTGACGATGAAAATTCCGGCGGCCAGTAATCCGCCGACAAGGAAGTTCAGGATCACCCCGGTGTAATTGGTGACAATGATCGAGCGATATCCCATGCTGCCGAACCACAACCAGTTGATCCAGAACGGGGCCGTGATGCTGGCTCCGATGAACAGCGCAATCAGCGCCCCTGCCATGATCAGCATGCGCATGGTCGAGGCGGAAAGTCCGAAACGTGAGCCGCCTGTATTGCCAGGGACTGAGGAGTTCGTCGAGCGCGATGAACCGCCTCGTGAAAATCGCTTGAGCACATATCCCCCTGGATGGAACCATCGTCTTGGTCGAATCGCAGTCGTCCCTGCTGGCGCGGGACACAACGCACGTCATGGTACGATTTGTGAAGCATTCGGCGCCATTCAACGCCATTCAACGATCGGACCTCCCCGCCCGGCATGATTCTGCCATCAACTCCGGAACCTGCTCATTCCGCTGGCCTGAGCGGCGTTTCCGTGCAAAGTCTTGGCAGCGGCAGCTCCGGGAATGCGTTCCTGATCAAGACCGACGGCGCCAGCATTCTGCTCGACTGCGGAGTCGGCATCCGGACCATTGATCGCGCCCTGCGCATTCACGACCGACGACTCGACAATCTGGATGCGGTGCTGATCACCCACGAGCACAGCGACCACATCCGGAGCCTCGCGTCTCTCTTTGGCAAGAAAACGCCAATCGTCGCCACCGCCGGCACCCGACGACAGGCCAACATCCCACCGCCGCAATGGGAAGAAATCACCTTCGCGCGACCGCTCGCCATCGGGTCGGTTTCGGTCTGGGCAATCATGGTCAAACACGATGCCAGGGAACCGTGCGGATACCTGATTGAAACGCCCCATGCGCGAATTTCCGTGTTCACCGATCTCGGTTCCTGGCACGAGCGATTGGTGGAACCGATTCGAGCGAGCGATCTGGTGGTGCTGGAATCGAACCACGACGAGGAACTGCTTCGGAACGGACCGTACCCCGCCTATCTCAAGCGACGCGTTGCCTCGGATGTCGGGCATCTCTCGAACGATATCTGCGCATGTTCGCTGGCTTCGGCTCTGGGCAGTGGTCGACTGCAACCCACGATCTGGCTTGCGCACCTCTCCCAAACCAACAACTCCCCAGGTCTTGCGGAAAACGCGGCCCGGTCGGCATTTTTCGATGTGGGCCTCTCTCTTGACGTGAGCGCCCTGCCGCGCACGGTCTCGGGGCCGGTGTGGACGCCAACGACGGTGCGCGAAGTGTCGAGTTGGACTCCCAAACGTGTTCCTCCAGAGTCCAGCCAATTGACTCTGGATTCATTGCCTTAGAGCGAATCGCCTATTGGTTGCAAATCCTCAATCCTTGGATACCTTGTCATTCCAGCGCAGGAGGAATCGTGTGGTCTTGCCTGACCTGGCTGTGCCTCGTCAATCATTGTGAGATCCGCTGGAGCAATTCGCCGGATCGATCCGGTTTTGCCTCGCAATCCACCGCTCCACCGATCGCTATACTCCGATAAACGATTGCGATCGCCTTCGGCACATCCTCATGCGGTGAAATCGAAACGGAGCAGTTCCAACAATGAGTGTGGTCGAACTTTTTCACGATCGTCTGGCGATGACCGTCATCCTCTTCTTTGTGGTCGCGGGATTGTGGGGACTCATCGAGTTCGCGCGCGGCGGACAACTGGGTGGAACGATCGCCGGAATGTTGATCGTCGGCCAGGTCCTGATCATAATCCAGGGCGGGCTGGGAATGGTTCTGTTCGTGTTCGACGAACGACCCGACGACATCGTGCACTTGCTGTATGGCTTCACCGCGGTGCTCGTCCTGCCGTTCGTCTGGTCGTACGTGCGCGACAAGGCGCCCCGACAAGGTCTGTTGCTCTACAGCCTGGTGTCGCTTTTCATCGTTGGCCTGGCGATCCGAGGCATGACCACCGGCGGCTGAAACCACCGCTCGCTCACTGGAACCGGAGGCAGGTTTCCATGGAGCGACGCGCTGTCGTTATGGTCTTGCTCGATGGGCCGATATCCGCGTCGTTGCGCCGGGATTTGACTGACAGTCACACTGTCGCTTCGGTACGTTCATCATTGACACCGCATTTCAGGCAACGTACAATCCGACCGTACAGTCTGATGCGTACACCCTGCCTGTCGCGACAACTCGATGTTGCGTGGAGCAACTATCGGACCTGAAAGGAGTCATCGTGGAGTCCGAGTCCCGAGACTACCAGGAGGTCATGGACGACGCGCTGCAACTGGTTTACAGCCATCATCATCGGCTCGTGTCTCAGCTTTTTCCTGAGTCATTCCGATCGTTGACGCTGGATCAGCTTCGCAGAGGACCGTTCGGCCAGGATCTTCTACGCCTCGCCCGACTGGCCCGTGGCCAGAACCGGGAATCGAAAGAACTGGTGCTGAACGCCATCGATTCGGTGCTCCAGCTCCTGTTCTGGCCCGCGGCGGCGGACGACTACTCCGTGCCGCGAGCATTTTGGGACACAGACCTGGGCAGGATGCTGGCCCTGGCAAAATATCGCGCCTTCGATCAGGGTGAACTGGTGAGCATCGGGAATGCGGCGCAACAGTTGGGAGTGACTCGCCCAACGATCTATCGCTGGATGGACGATCGTTCGCTCAGCTATGTGCGGGACGACATGAGTGGCCGAACCTTTGTGGTTCGTCGTGATATCGACAATCTCAAGCGCGTTGCCAGCGAGTTCTAGGCGATCGGTTGACGGGGCACACGGTACAGCAAATTCGGATGGAGCAAAACGGCTGGTGAGATTCCTCTCCGGCCGTTTTGCTGCCCGGAAGTGGCCGGAAGAACAGGTAGACGCTGTGAACAGTCACCCAAGCAGGTTGTAGCCGTCCCGAACTTGAGAGGGACCATGCCGTCCAACCCTGCTACAACAATTCGCGATAGCTAGCCAGGTCCGAAATCGCTACGACCTCTCCGCTTCGCAAATACAGCCTGGGCAGGCGCGGAGCCAGCCCGGTCGCCATTTCATAGCCAATGGTTCCAGCGATAGCGGCAAGTTCGTCCAATGTAGACGCCCCCACCGTCGCATTTGTGTCATCGCCGACGATCGCGATCGGTTCGCCCGCGGCAATCTCGAGTCCCCTTGGCACGCGGACAACCGTTTGGTCCATGCTCACGCGGCCGATCACCTCGGCCTTCCTGCCTCGAATTGACATCGAACCGCCTTCTGACAGGCTTCGTCGGTAGCCATCGGCATACCCCAAAGCGACCAGGGCCGCCTGCTCTTGGCCAGTCGCCCGATAGGCGCCGCCATAGCCGACCCGGTCACCGGGCGCGAGGTCGATCATCCTCGTTATCCGCCCATGAATCGTCAGCACCGGTTTCATCGGCGAGGGCAAGGCGACGCCATCGCCCGGGGACAACCCATACATCGCTATGCCCAGCCGAACCATTTCCCGGTGATGTTCGGGAAACCGCAATGTGGCCGCGCTGTTGGTGAGGTGTTGGTGGTTAATTGCGATGCCAGCGGCGCGAAGGGCGCCGACGCATTGGTCGAAGCGAGCGGCCTGCTCGTGGACTGAACCGTCGTCGTTACTGTCCGCCGAAGCGAAGTGCGACATTACGCCGTCCAACCGCAGTCGATCGAGCGACGCGATCGCTTGGGCGACGCCGACACCATCCTCAGGCATGGCGCCGAAACGCCGCATGCCTGTGTCGATCTTGAGATGAACGGAAACAGGTTCCTTTTGAAATGTGGCGGTGGCGACCGATGCCAGTCCACGCGCAAACGCGGCGTCAGAGACCACCAGTCCGAGTCGATTTCCAATCGCGCGGGCTCGCTCGCTATCGCCAATCGCGCCCAGCACGAGGATTGGAGCATCGACTCCGGCCAGCCTGATCTGGCAGCCCTCGTCGACCGTGGCGACCCCGAGCATGGCGGCGCCGGCTTCGAGCGCGGTCTTCGCGATCGCCACCGCGCCATGGCCATAGCCGTTTGCCTTGACCACGGCCATGAGTTGCGCGTCGGGTCCGAGAAGATTCAGCACAGTCCGGACATTGACCGCCAGGGCATCGAGATCGATGACCGCGAACACGGTCCGTCCGCCCCACTCGGCAATGACTCGATGGAACGCCGAATTGGGATCGACATCCATCTCAGCCCTGGTTCTCCAGCGCCGAGATGATTTTCACGAGGTCCGAGCGGGATACGATGCCGACGACCCGATTGTCGTGGTCCAGGACCGGGATCGGGTTGATGCGGCGGTCGACCATCAGCGTCGCCACCTCGGTCAAGGTCGCGCTCGAGCGAATGCTGATGACGGGCGAGGTCATCAGTTGCCGCGCGTTGACCGCGGTCACCTTCCTCAACTCGTCGTCGAAATCGGGACCGGCATCGGCCATAAAGATGGCGTCCAGAAACGGCACAGGCGTCGGTACATCGACTTCAGCCTCGCGGGTGATAATGTCCGCTTCGGTGATAATCCCGATTATTTTCGAGTTCTCGACTACGGCGACGCCTGGCGTCTGGTAGTCGACGAGGATTCTCGCCGTTTCGCCGATCGTTGCATCCGGACTCACGACTGGCACGTCCGTGCGCATGATTCGGGTCACCAGCGGATCGCCGGGTTCTTCCGTGGCGCCATTCTCGAGTTCAGTCATTCAACCAACCCCTCATCCAGAATCCCGCGAAATCGTCAGGAAGTTATCAACGCCAACTCGTTGGCGATGGCATCCGGCAAGTCCGACGCCACCACACCCAGCACGCCGAATCGATCCTCGACGCGCAGCGCGGCCCTTGGACCGACGTACATTGCCAATACCGCCGAATCCACCAGCGATTGCGTTTGCGCGAGCAAACCGCCGACGACGCCAGCGAGCACATCTCCCGAACCGGCCGTCGCCAACGACGACGCGGCGAGATCGGCGACAAATGTCGACTCGCCGTTTGAGACGACGGCATTGCCACCCTTAAGCAACACGGTTTGACTCCAGTTCGCAGCGGCTTCGGCGGCCGCCTCGACCGGGTCGGCCGTAATTTCCTCAACCGGCCGGTTCAGGAGCCGAGCCATTTCCCCAGGGTGCGGCGTCAACACCATGCGTTGGGCGGGAACGCTCTCCCACCACCGATCTTGTCGCGCCAGCCAGTTCAATCCGTCTGCATCGAGCACGACATTGACTTTGCTCTCGGAGAAAATAGTCGTGGCCGCCACCGCTGCGCCATTTGCCGACGAGTTTCCCTCTCCGCCAAAGCCCATCCGCCCGCGCACGGCCTCGGCACGGCCTCCGAAACCGAACAGGCTGCTCAGCAGGTTGTCGCTCGCGTCGTCGGTGCCCAGGCCCGGACCGATCACGATCGCCGTTGCGCGCTCGAGATGCTCCCTGATCAGCGCGGCGGACTTGCGCGCGCCGCTGGAAGACTCCGTCTCCGGCAATGGAATGTAGGCGACCTCGGGTATGGTCGAGGCAATGGTCGAAATGACGGTTCGGCCCGCCGCCAGGAGCACGATTCCCGCGCCCGACCTTCCCGCCGCGCGACAGGCCAACCACGCCGCTCCGGGATAGGCCGGTGACCCGGCGACGACGATCACGCCACCGACATCCCACTTGTGCGCAAGGGCATCTCGTGTCGGCAGCAAATCTCGCACATACGACTCGTCGATCGGGCGATCATTGATCTCAGCCACGATGTGTGCTTCCTCGCCTTCCTTCGGATGCCGTCGATATACGCGTTCCGGAGGACTGGTCGTTGATCGAATCGACGAGCGTCAAAACCGCCGTTGCGGTCGACACTGACCGATTGACCGCGACCACAAACGCCATCGCATCGGTGCGCGAATGAGTCAGCGAAACACTGAAGTCGGTCAGTCCCAACTCGCGAGCCCGTTCGGCCGCTTGACCGTGCAGAATGAGGACGGGTTTTCCCCTGCGGTTCGGCAGCACTTCCATTTCGCGCCAGCGAATGCCAACGATACCAGTACCGAGCGCCTTTGAGGTAGCCTCCTTTGCCGCAAATCGCGCCGCCAGCTCATTGACGCGGCCACGATACCGCTCGCGTTCGCGCTCGGTGAAGACCCGGTTGAGGAATCGCTCGCCAAAATCGTCGTACGTCCGCTGGATGCGGGCAATCTCGATGATGTCGATTCCAACAGCGATCGCGCCCTCCCGCTCCGAATCGAACTGGGGCCGATACCAGCCCTCGCCTTCTCGCGGCTCGATGTCAGGCTCAACATAGTGAGGTCTTCGTCGTCGAGGGGTTGAGGTCATTGGCGCCCGTCCCCGGCTCCCGTCTGGAGCGTCTCGGTGTTTCCAGATTGGACTCTTGCCGAAACGGGTCGATAGCGCGCATCGAACGCCGCCAGCGCTGACGCGAATGTGCCGGTATCGAGCGCCATTCGAATCTCTTCCATCTGCCTCGCCAGAAAGCGGAGGTTGTGAATCGAGGCCAGGCGCATGCCGAGCAGTTCGCCGGACCTGAACAAATGGTGGATATAGGCGGCGCTGAACCGAGTGCATGCCGCACAGTCGCAGGAATCGTCGATGGGCGCGTGCAGATGCTTGAAGCGGGCATTGCCGATCGCGATCCGCCCGTCCGGCGTGTAGAGCGCGCCATTGCGCGCGGCTCGGGTCGGCAGCACGCAATCGAACATATCGACACCGCGCGCCACACCGTGCCAGAGGTCTTCCGGAGAGCCCACGCCCATCAGGTAGCGAGGCTTCTCTCGTGGCAAATGCGGTGTCGTGATTTCGAGCATTTCGGCCATCACCGGTTTCGTCTCGCCAACGCTCAATCCGCCGATCGCGCAACCCGCCACATCGGCATCGGTTACGCGCCGGGCGCTACGCACTCGCAGGTCGGCATCCATCCCACCTTGCTGGATTCCGAAGAGCACCGAACGGGTTTCGGGGCCCGCCTGGTTACGAAAGGCGATCACCGCGCGATCAAGCCAGCGGGCGCTGCGCTCGGTCGCTTCCTCGATCGCCAGGCGTTCCGCCGGCAAGCCGAGCACATGGTCAAGTTGCATCGCGATGTCGGAGTCAAAGCCGAGTTGCAATGCGACGACCGATTCCGGCGTCATCATCCAGCGCGAACCATCGATGTGGGATGCAAAGGTCACTCCGTCTTCAGTCACCTTGCTATTCGCGGCGAGGCTGAACACCTGGAAGCCACCGCTATCGGTGAGGATCGGCCCGGACCAGCCCATGAACCGGTGCACCCCACCGGCTTCGGCAATGATGTCAACGCCCGGCCGGAGCATCAGGTGGTAGGTGTTGGCGAGTACAATCTGGGCCCCGGTCTGCTCGACTTCGATCGGGTCGAGTGTCTTGACGGCGGCCTGGGTGCCAACCGGCATAAAGACCGGCGTCTCAATCACGCCGCGCGTCGTTTTGATCCGTCCTCGTCGCGCGCTCGTCTCCGCGTCTTCGCGGAGAAGATCGAACCGGAATGCCCCACCACCAGCCACACTCGAGGCGATCGGCGATTCACGTGTCACGGTGGCGCCTGGATGCGCTCCATAGGTCTGAATCGAAGTGGACATAGTGGGATCGTCAGCCCGCTGACCGCGCATAGCCGGCATTGCGCCGGCGCTGACGGGCCCGGTTCAACGCATCGTCGCCACCTGCATTCAACGTCGGTTCTGGCGACTCGTCGTGGCGCGCGGTCGACAAGCCGGTTTCCACGCTTTGGCGCGGGGTCGGATCGTTGATCACGGATGGCACGGCCTTACGCGCGCGCCGTGGACGTTCGATCGCCGCCGGTTCGAACAGCGACACATCGGCGGACGGATCCTCACGGGATGCGACTGGGGCCGGCGCTTTCTTCGCGGCAGTGCTCTTGGAGGTTGTAGTTGATTTGGTTCCGGTCCCAGAGGCCGTTGACGACTTGGCGCCGGCTTTGGTCGTGCCGGCGCCTTTCCCCGATTTCGCGGTTGCGCTGGTCCTGGACGTGTTTCCGACTTTCGAGGAGCCACTCTTGTTGCGATTGGAGGCGCTGGAACCCTTTACGCCCAAGTCTTTGCGGACGCTGTTGGTGACGGAGTTGACTTCACGGGTCATGCCGCCAAGTTCAGCCTGCAGGCCGCTGGTCGCATCCTTGGCTTCGGCGATCGTCTTCTCGAATTCACCGCTGAGTTCGGCGGACATCCGCCGGAAATCCCGCACCAGCTTTCCCGCCTGACCCATTACTTCTGGCAACTTGCCAGGCCCGAAAACCAGCAAGGCGATGACCGCGATCACCATCATCTCCTGCGGACCGATTCCCATGATATTCATGTGACGCTCACCTGGAACTCTTTCGCTAACGGCGTCCCTGTGGCGGCCAGAACTTCACTGAAAGCGATCACCACGGCCACCGTGGCACAATGTTCCTCGAAGTATACGGCGGTTGGCCTTGCCAAGGCGGGCCTACGCGGTCACCGTTCGCCGAACCGGGCGACTTTTTCGCCATTGACGCCACGTATGGAGGCGCGATGAACTTCCTTAAATCGTTGTTCGGCCGGAACAGCGACATTGCCGACAACGATCCCGAGGACCACGAGGAGATGCCGCCTGATTCCAGCACCCGATTGATCGTCGGCCTCGGCAATCCTGGCTCGAAGTACGCCAACACCCGGCACAACGCCGGGTTTTTCGTGATCGACGAACTGGCCCGCAGATTCAACGCCCCCGAATCGCGCAAGCGATTCAAGGGCGAGATTTCCGAGGCGAGACGAGGAGACGGGAAGCTTGTCCTGATCCAGCCGCAAACATATATGAACGAAAGCGGCGTCACCGTGCGTGAGGCAGTCCGCTGGTACAAGACCCCGCTCGACCAGGTCCTGATCGTGGTTGACGATCTGGACATTGCGTTTGGGGAACTGCGATTGCGTGCGAGCGGCAGCGCCGGTGGCCACAACGGCTTGAAGTCGATTTTCGGGTTGATGGGAACACAGGAGATCTCCAGGTTGCGCGTCGGAATCGGACGTGGCAGTCACTCCCGCGCCGCAATCGCGCACGTTCTCTCGCGGTTCAACACGGAGGAGGAAGTCGGCCTGCACACCGTCATCGGCAAGGCCGCCGACATTGTGGAACTCTGGGCCGACCGGGGCACTATTGAGGCCATGAACATCGCGAACGATCCCGCCAATCAGCCGCTTGTTCCACTACCGGGCGCCTCGGTTGAAATCTGAACCGGCCGTCAACATGGTCTGGTAGTGGCCGTCCCGAGGAACGAGGGACCATGCCGTCCAAGTCTCTTTCATGGCCCATCCTCGTATAATCTTCCGATGTCAAAACGGATTCAAACATCGCGCACTTGAACTACTCACCACCGGAACTGCGCGGAGAATCGACCTTTCATGAGACTGGGTACTCCCCGCACCGTT
>JACCUV010000156.1 GCA_013698495.1 Chloroflexia bacterium | reverse complement strand
GCCATGATCCGGACCGGATTCGCGCCCATCGCTCGCGCCGCGGTCACGAACTCCTGATTCTTGAGCGCCAGGAACTGACCGCGCACCAATCGCGCCGTGCCCGGCCACGACGAGACGCCGATCACGATGATTGTGGTTTGCAAACTCGGCCGGAACAGCGACGCAGCGGTGATCAGGAGCAGGATCAGCGGAATTGCGAGCAGGACGTCGGTGAGGCGCATCACGAACTGATCGACCCACCCGCCGAAAAAGCCGGCCATCGCGCCCAGCGAGATCCCGATCGTCATCACGATCGCCACCGCCATGAACCCGGCCGCCAGCGAGATTTGCCCACCCTTGATCAGGCGCGAGTAGACATCGCGGCCCGAGCGGTCCGTCCCCATCCAGTTCTCGTCCGAGGGCGCCGTGTTGCGCATGCCGGATGTGATTTCATCGTAGGGGTGGGTGGCGATCACCGGCTGCAACAGCGCCATCGCATAGAAAAGCACGAGCACCACGATACCGCCGACAGCCAACTTGTTCTGCTTCAGCCGCTGCCACACGGTGAGCCGCTTGCGAATCTCGACTCGATCGAGCGTCGCGGTGCGGGCGACTGGTTGACCGTCGAGCGAAAGCGCGCCTGAGGGATTAGCCATTGGACCCTCCCGCCACGGAAACGCGCGGATCGAGCAGCGTGTAGACGACGTCCACAATCACGCTGGCGACCATGATCGCCGCTCCCGCGACCATCGTGATCCCGAGAATCACGGGATAGTCGCGGCGGCTGATCGCATCGAAAGCGAGGAGTCCGACCCCCGGCCAGGCGAAGATCTGCTCGATGATGACGGCCCCGCCAATGATCTGCGGCAACTGCAAACCGATCACGGTCACCATCGGCAGGAGCGCGTTGCGCAGGGCGTGCCCGTAGAGCACCTGCTTGCGGTTCAGGCCCTTGGCCCGCGCTGTGGTGACATAATCCTGATTGATCACTTCAAGCATCGAGGAGCGCATGAACCGCGCGAAGTAGGCGATCGTCGGCAAGGTCAGCACTACGATCGGAAGCACGAAATACTTCCAACGCTCCGCCCAATCGGCGCTAGCCTGGCCCGTGCTGATGATCGGGAACCACCCCAGCTTCACTCCCAGCCACACCTGTAGAAGAAGGGCCAACCAGAAACTCGGCAACGCCAGGCCGATAAACGAGCCGACCGTGACCGAGTTGTCCCAAATCGAGTATTGCCGCGTCGCCGAGAGAATGCCAACTGGCGCCGCGATCATGATTCCGAGGAAGATCGCGGCCCCCTGGAGTTGCAAAGTGCCGACCACCCGTTCCCCGATCAGGCTGAGCACCGGTTTGTTGTTGAAGGTGTAGGCGGTGCCCAGATCGCCGGTTGCCAGGTTCGACACCCAGATCACGTACTGCATGTAGAGCGGCTCGTCGAGACCGAGATTCTTGCGCGTTTGGGCGACGATCTCCGGGTTGTTGGCGGCTTGCGGCGACATCATCGCCGTGGCCGGATCGCCAGGCGCAAGCCGGAGCAACAGGAACATGATGAGGCTGAGCCCCAGCAACAGCGGGACGAGCATGATCACCCGTCGCAACACATACGCCCGCATCCCGCTCGACATCTCCGCTCGTCTCCACCGGAACAGCGACACACTCACGGCAAACCGCAAGACTCCGTTTCGCCATATCCGTCGGGGCGGACCGGGATCGATCGCGAACGGCACAGCTGCGCCCCCGAATCCAATCGATCCTGTATCCGCCCGTGTCCAATTGCGAAACTTCGAAGCCTCCCTACGGCGCGGCGGCGGTCCAATCCTGCAGGTAGTAGAACAATCCGTAGGCGGCGCTCGACTGATACCCCGTGAACTTCGTCTTGTTGACCGTGTGCAGGAATGGACGGTACCAGGCAAAGTGCATCGGCACCTCGTCCATGATGATCCGCTGGATGTCGGCGTAGATCGGGATCGCGGTTTCCTGGTCGAGCGTGCCTCTGGCTTCGTCCAGCAGGGCGTCCAACTCGGCATTTTCGAGACCGCAATGATTCGCGGATGACGTCGAGTGGAACTGGTCCCAGAGGGCGCTTGGTTCGGGGACAACGCCAGCGTGATTCACCCCGCTGACCTCGAAGTCGCGGTTTTGGGTGACGGCCTCGATCATGGTGGCGAAGTCCATCAGTTCGGGAATGACTTCAATCCCGATGTCCTCAAGCGCTTGCTGGGTGAAGGTCAACCAGTCCTCACGGAGCACGTTTCCGGCATTGGTCTGGAACCGAATTTGGGCGCCGGAGACGCCAGCGTCATCGATCAGTTGCCTGGCGGCCGCCGGATCGTAGGCAATCGGCTCCAGCGTCGGATCGAAGGCCCAACTGTCCGGAGCGATCGGTCCGAGCCCGGCTTGACCCAGGCCGAGCAGCGCATCCGCCGCGAATTGCTCGCAATCGGTCGCCATCGCGATCGCTTGCCGCACTTCCTTGATGCCCAGGACCTCGTGTCGGCAATTGAAGTACCAGCCATCTGGCGCCGAGAATGGCGGGACGATCAGGTCGAGGTCTTCATTCTCCTCGAGTAAATCGATGCCCGCCGGGTTCGGATAATTGGAGCCGTCGATCTCGTCGTTCTGCAGCGCGAGCACGAGGGTCTGCGAATCGCCGATGAAGCGATGCGTCATGTGTTGAATCGCGGGTTTGCCGGCTTCCCAAAAGTGTTCGTTGGCGGTCGCAATGAAATCGTTCCCGGTCCACGATTCGAACTTGTAGGGACCGGCCCCGACCGGGTTCTGGAAGTGGTCGGTCGTGCCGAGCTCCTGGCCTTCGAGCAATGCTCGTGGTTGTGGCCAGACCAGTCGCAGGTTGTAGAACAAGGCGGCGTCCGGTTGCGCCAGGGTCAGCGAAATCGTGCCCT
>JACCUV010000144.1 GCA_013698495.1 Chloroflexia bacterium | reverse complement strand
GTCGGGGTTGAGTCGTCAGCAACCGGCGCCGCCGCATCGTCCGTTCCCGATGATTCATCGTCTCCGCCGGACACGAGTCGATCCAACGCCTCCTGCATGGACAGGATTTCGGTCGGCTCGGCGGTTGGCGGCGCGACGGGTTCTTCCGTGGCGGGCGGCGGAGGGGCGATGACGGTCTCCTCGGCGCCGTCCTCTGCTTCAGTGGCGGAAAAACTGGCGTCTTCCGGACCCTCGGCAGTTGGGTCGGTGGTTGTGGTTGACTCGGTCGGCAGATCAGCGGGATCCGTTGGGTTTTCGGCGGCGGAAGGCGTTTCGGACATGACGTCGTCGGTCGGGGCATCCGCCGGTTGGGTGGGCTGCACCAACACGTCGGCAACAGTCACTGTCGCGGTGGCGGTTTGGGCCGATTGTTGGGCGAGGCTGGACGTGGTCCCGGTCGGCGCCGGGATGCCCGCGGGATCGTCGGTTGAATCGAGCACGCGGAACAAGGTGAATGACCCAATGAACACCGCAATCACGGCCGCGGCAATGGCCGAGGCGGCGGGAAAGGCGTTGGTGGGCAACGACCCGGTGAGCCACGACCAGGGAGAACGGGGCGCGCTGATGTGGTCGAGCACGGCGCGGGTAACGGCAGGGCTGGCCGGCAGCGACGGAATAGTCTGCAGTCCGCGCGCGAGTTGCGAGGCGCTGGCATTGAAGGCGCGGCACGAATCGCAGGTGGCGAGGTGGGCATTGAGCTCACGCTCGGCCACGGGATCGAGTGGACCATCGAACCGGGCCGAGGTCAGCGCTTGCGCTTCGGCATGAGAAAGCTTCATGTCAGCCCCTCATCGCGCAAGCCCTCGGGCGAGACACCGTAGACCTGCGCGAACGCCTTGCGCGCCCGGAACAGTCGCAATTTGGCGGCATTTTCCGTCACGTCGAGCGCACTGGCGGTTTCAGCCAGGGAGAGACCTTGATAATGTCGCAGCAGCAACGCTGTGGCGTAGTGTTGTGGCAGCTTCGAGAGCGCCTCGGTGATGTCCATTTTTCTCGTAACTGATTTTTCGATGTGCTCGTCGGGCGTTTCGCGATCGGTCAAAAACGGCAGCCACTTGATGATTTTGCCGCGCCGCAGGTGACTGATCGCGGTGTTGGTCGCAATCCGATAGAGCCAGGCTTTGAAGGCCAAATCCGGCTTGGTTCGAGGAAGTGCGTTGTAGGCCTTGATGAAGGTGTCCTGGGTCAAATCTTCCGCCAGCGCACGATCGGAGACCATACGATGCAGGTAGTTCAGGATTGGCGAGTGGTATTGCTCGAACAACTGAGCGAAGGCAGCTTGATCGCCTGCTCGAGCACGTTCGACGAGACCGTTTTCGTCGACCGACACGCGTCCACTCCCAGGATTGGCTGTGGGCCATCCGCCGACCCAGTTTAGTGAAATGTCCATCCCGGCGACGTTCCTTCCTTTCCCCACTTCTCCAACGAGCAGGTGAGGTCAGGGGTTTCGCCGGTTCCAACGCTGTTGTGCACGATTGAAGCGGAGATGCCGTGACTGCGCCGTGTGGAACAGGTTAGCAGAAATACCCACATCACAGGACTGCGGCCAGACGTCGCGATCTCCGTCCAGGCGCCCGCAAAGTGATCCGCCGATGCGTTTCACGTGAAACATGTACGAGTTTTCGGCGGATTACGATGAGACAACTGGAGCGAGCGTTGTCATGCCGACGCAGGAGGAAACTTGAAATGGTCCCAAGTCGAATGGTGACGTGTCTCACCGTATGAATCCGCCATCAATGGCGCGTGAGTCAGTCTTCCTCACGCTGTTTGCCGAGGATCTTTCGCTCCCTATGGTCTGCAAGGGCGGTTCTGGCCGGAGGATGCATGGCGAACAGCGTGCCGTTGACGATTCCACCGCACAGAATCACGATGCCGCTCACATACAGGAAGAAAATGAACGCCAGCACCGCCCCAAAAATGCCATAGGCGGCGGAGAATCCGCCGGAAAACCCGAAATAGACCCGCAACCCGACAACCGCAATGACCATGCCAATGATCGTGAACAGCGCTCCCGGCACGTACCAACGAAGCGGCGCATCGAAACTGGGCGCATAGCGGTGGAGCAGGACGACGATCAGCGTGATGAGCGCGGTAGTAATCGGCCACCGCAGCCACGTCATCGTGGTTTCCCACGCCGCGCCCAGGCCAACCGCGCCGGCGAGGTCTCCGCCCACTTCCGAACCCAGCAACTGAGCCGCCCCTGAAACCAGGATCGCCACGGCGAGACCGATCGTGAGCAGGATTGAAACCAGTTGCTTCTTGAGCCAGGGGCGCGACTCTGCCACGCCGTAGGTCGCGTTGAGTCCCCGGGTCACGGATTGGATCGCGCCCTTGGCGCTCCAGAGCGTGAACACGCCGCCGATCGACAACAAAAATCCGGGACTCGTCGAGAGCGCTGCCTCGACCGGTTCGCTGAGGAACTCTGCCGCATCCGAGGGCAAGTTGGCATCGAGCCAATTCAACAACGGTTGCACCGGATTCGCCGCGTCGGCGTTGACCTGTTGCACGACCAGACCGCAAAAGGCCGTCAGGAAAATCAGCAGCGGCGCGATCGCGAAGAGGATGTTGTAGGCTATGAGCTGGGCGAGGCTGGTGATGTCGTTGTCGAGAAAGCTGCGCATCGCGGTCTTGAAGAACAACGTTTTGCGGTTGGGCGAGGGGTGCGATTCTGACAAACTGGGTCCCTTTCGACGTGCCGTGGCGCTGCGGCCTGGAGAGACCGGCAATAGGCGATCCCTCTCAAAGCGAGACGGGCGGACAGACCTGCACCTTGACCGGCAAGATCCGTGACGTAACCGGCCGACCGCCCCTACGGGCGACGACTCGAGATTTGCGACTCTATCCGCCTATTGCCGGTCGCACTTCGTGGAGTAAAACGGGCGACCGGTTGTCCCGACTCAATAGTGCATCATGTGTCGACAAGATTGGATGACCCTGTGGGGTCAGGCGGGCCAGTTTCACAATCAGGATACAAAGAAATAATGAACCGATGACGAGCGGCATTTCCGTAGAACAGGTGATTGTCGATCTCCGCGACAATCGGCTGCTGCTCGACTTGAATCGTCCCCTCGGCGGTCTCAACACAACCAGCGCCACCGTCGACATCGGCGCCTTTGGCCGATTGATCGGGGTGGAGATCGGTGGCGTTTATCTCGTGGTGGCCGAAGCCGTGCCCGGAAGCGAACTTCAGGGACGTTCGGTCGAGATGGCGGTCGAGATCGTGCGGGAGGGGAGGCGAGTGGCGATCCCGCGACGCGGAGAAGGTTGGGAGCTGAGTTTCCCCAGCGGCAACGAGTGCTGGCGCCACCGGAATGAACAGGGTCAAGTCGTTGAGTTGTGCTCTATCGTCGCCACGGCCTGACTACCGCCGGCGCACCGGGTTCCTGGCTGGGGCCGAGCGTCGTCCACGCGTCACGGTGGATGCAAATGGGGTTGAGTCAAGAAGTTCCTTGACGATGCGCCGCGCCGGAATCAGATCGCGCTCGCGCACCAGCAGATCGTGCTCGAACGACGAAACAGAGGCCCATGCCCCAACTCCGGGGCCACCAGACCGCACAAATACCGGAATGTTGGTGGCGCGGATCGCGTTTCCCCACATCTGCGCTTCCGGTTCGTTCGGGGCCGTGATCAACCAGACAATATCGTCGGAAAGTTCCCCGGCTCCTTCCTGGACTGGCTCGTTCTGAAGTTCGCGGCCGCATTCGGGACAGTCGTCGACCCAATCGTCGAAGGCGCCGTCGCCGGCGGGGCAATACCTGGGCATGGGTTCAATGTCCTCCGACCTGTGGGCGCGCAACGTTGCTGGATGGAGTCTACGTGCTGCGCAGGCATTCAGCGCGTTTCGCGCGATCGTCCAGACCGCGAAGTCCACCCGGGTGGACGCCGGGGCTGCACACCCGATATCGCCGCCGGGATAAGCGCGAGGAGATGGAACTTGTCATAACACACCCTTCACCTATTCCTACGACTCCGGCATGAAGTAGCTGATCCGTCGTACAATGAGTCATCGATGGTCATCCATTTCTGCCAGACATCGGCACTATCTGACTTTAAGTCGTGTGCCAATCCTTGCGCAAGTGGGTATCATTACCAGGCAAGGGAGCGACGTGACGTCGCACCGAGGAGTGTTCCCACGACGAGCGAGCGGGGGACGTAATGGGGCAATAGGCCTCAAGGAGTTGCTGGATGGTTTCCAAAACCGCACGTGTTCGTGGCCGGTCGGTCACGGCGCTGCTCCTTGGCGTGATGATGGCGCTGGTAGCAGTTATGCCTTTCGCTGGGTCGGCCGCCGCGCAA
>JACCUV010000141.1 GCA_013698495.1 Chloroflexia bacterium | reverse complement strand
CGATCATCTGGTCGAACACGGTTTTGCCGTCGGCGGACGTGGTGGTGAACTCGAAATCGTGGTTGTGATAGCCGAACTTGAGGCCGGCTTCTCGCAGGCGCGTGGCGAAACCATCAAATTGGGCGGCCATCGCCTTGAGAGCGTCTTTGGAGCGATCCTCTGGCGCCACCCAGGGGACGACGCCCCATTCAGCCCCGATCTTCAGCAAGTCCTCGACCACGCCATCGAGGCGAGTCTGGAAGTCGGGCAACGGGATGTGGGCGCTGGACGCCTTGAGCCCGTGCGCGTCGAGCAATGTGCGCAGCTCTGACGCTGGCTTGCTGTGAAACCCGGCGAACTCGACCGCCTTGTACCCCGCCTCAGCCACGCTGCCCAACGCCGCGTCCCAATCGGCGGCGGTCAACTCGCGGATCGTGTAAAGCTGTATCGAAATCTGGTCCTTGCGCATTGGTTATTGAACCTTCCGTATTGTTAGCTGAAGTCTGTTGTGTAGGGTTGCGGACCTGACGCCTGCCCTGAGCGAAGTCGAATGGGTCCGCCCGTGCAGGTCAAAACGTGGTCGCCAACTTTACAGCCTCGCCGGACTCTGCGCTCGAAAGCGCGCCGAGCATGATCTCCAGCACATGTGTCGCGTGCTCGGGCGTCAGCACGTTTTCGGAGCCGGTTTCAAGGCAATCGAAGGCATGCAGCAGGCCCGATTCGAGAATGCCGCCGAGCGGCAGCGAATTCGGAGTCGCGACATCGTTTTGCCAACCGTCGCCAACGTTCAGCTCGTCGCGGAAGTAAAAGTCCGTGGCGCCATTGCCGTCGTACCACTGCCCCCCACCGATGCTGGCCGAACCCAACGTCCCATACAACTCGAACATGGGAGCCTTCGTCGCCGGAACCGCGTAGGTCGTGAAGAGGTGGGCGTATCGATCATTCTCGAAATCAAGGTTGATCGACAGGAGATCGGGGGTCTCAACCGTGATCTTCTCCCCCAACGTCCTGTCCGTCAGGGACGTCCGTTCCGGGTAGACGATGCCGCCGACCGCCGTCACCCGCGTCGCGGGCCCGAACAAACCGGTCATCGCGTGCAGCATGTAGACGCCAACATCGATCAACGGCCCGACTCCCTTGCCATAGAACACCTTCGGATCGCCTGAGTACTCCCGCCAGATCGCGGGACCCAGACCGCCGATGTGTGCCTTGATCGTGTGCGCATGCCCGAATTCGCCATTCTCGATTCGCTCCCGAATCGAGACCATCCGCGCGGTCGTCGTCGTCGACGGCGCCGCGAACAACGACAATCCGTTGTCGCGCGCAATCCCGGTCAACTCCTCGGCTTCCTCAAGCGTCGCCGCGATCGGCTTTTCGGAGTAGACATGGCAACCCGCTACCAGCGCCTGCGCCGTGATCTCGCGATGCAGCGGCGGAGGCGTCAGGTTGAAAACGAGGTCCATTCCGCCGTCGTGAGCGAGGAACTCGTCGTACGAGGTGTATCCTGTCGCCCCCGGAAACTGATCGAGGGCGATATCGACGCGCTCCCGCACCGTGTCAGACGCCGCCACGACATCGACTCGCGCCGCTCCGATCTCGGCCAACGCTGGCAAATACGTGTATTGCGCGATAAACCCGCACCCGACTACGCCAACTCGAATTGCCACTCAATGTCCTTCCACACAGTCGATTGCACGACGACCAATTCTGGGTTCGCGAGTACGGGCGGACACACGGTCTGCAACCTTACCCAGATCCCAGACGTTGGCCAGCATTGCCGATGCCGCAGCCAACCATACCGGCATTGGCGCTCAATGCAAGAGGGGGCGACCGTTGAAGTGTCAATTTCGGACGTTGACCTGAACCGAGACGTTGGTGAGTTTGCCAGACATGCCCGCCGCCGCCTCACCCGCCGGATAGAGGTGGCAACGCACCCAGTGCCGCCGATTGAGACTCGAGATCCCCGGCATTTCCTGCTTGCAGACGTCCATCGCGTACGGGCAGCGCGGTTCGAACGGACACCCGGGTGGAGGATCGATCAGCGACGGAATCTCGCCCCGCGATGGCGCTTCTTCGGTGCGGAGTCCGGCGTGTGGATTCGGCACGGCCGAGAGGAGCAGCTTGGTGTAGGGATGCGCCGGTTCATCGATCAGTTCGGTGCTCTCCGCGCCCTCGACCATCCGCCCGGCGTACATCACATTCGTCTGGTCGGCGATGTACCGGGCGCTGGCGATGTCGTGCGTGATGTACAGGAACGAAATGCCGTGATCTTCCTTCAACCGCTCGATCAGGTTGAGGATGCCGATCCGGATCGAGACGTCGAGCATCGACACCGGTTCGTCGGCCAGCATCACCCTCGGTTCCACCGCTAGCGCGCGCGCGAACGCGACGCGTTGACGCTGCCCGCCTGAAAGCTGGTAGGGGTACTTCGCCGCGACCTCCGCTGGGGGCGTCAAGCCGACGATGTCGAGCAACTCGTGGATGCGATCCCGGGTTTGGCCGCGGCCCCGCGTCTTCTTGTGAATTTTGAGTGGGCGTTCGAGGTGGTAACGAACGGGATGTACGGGGTTAAGCGAGCCGAACGGGTCCTGGAACACCATCTGTACGTCGCTCCGATAATCGAGCGACGCGTGTCGCGGCTCGGACTTCAGGATGTCCTTGCCCTCGTAGACAATCTCGCCCGAGGTCGGTGGAATCAGCCGCGCCAGCAGACGCGCCGTGGTGCTCTTGCCCGACCCGGACTCCCCAACGAGCGCCACGACCTCACCGCGCGGCATCGAAAACGAGACATCCTCCAGGGCATGCACCACCTGCTTGCTGACGAACCCGCCAACCGGAAAGTGCTTGGTAAGGTTGCGGACGTCGATCACAGGCTGGCCGCCGTATCCAGACGGGTCGACGGCGCCATTTCGGGTGACTTGTTCAATCGCCATGGTTTTGGGACTCCGCTCGCACTTCGGGATAAAGGTGACAGGCCACCAGGTGTCCGGGAGAAACTTCCGCCAACTTCGGCACGACCTTGTCGCACATCTCGAAGCGCTTCGGGCAGCGCGGGTGAAACCGGCACCCGGAAGGCGGCGAAATCAGGTCTGGAGGCGAACCCGGAATTCCGGTCAGTCGTTTCTTGTCGCCAGTCAGTGACGGGAACGATTGCATCAGGCCCTGGGTGTACGGGTGCAGCGGGTGCTCGAACAATTCCCGGGCGGGAGCCATTTCAACGATTTGCCCGGCGTACATGATCGCGATCCGATCCGAGATCTCGACCAGCAGCGAGAGGTCGTGGGTGATGAACAGGATCGAGAACCCAAGCTTCTCCTTGAGTTCGCTGATCTGGTACATGATCTCTTTTTGAACGACGACATCGAGCGCGGTTGTCGGTTCATCCATGATCATCAACGGCGGATTGAGGGTCAGGGCGATCGCGATCACGGCCCGTTGGCGCATCCCGCCGGAGAGTTCGTGTGGGTACGAATCGATCCTGGCTTTCTCGATCCCGACGACGTCGAGGAGGTCGGCGGCGCGTTGCCGGGCATCGGATTTGCTCGTACGGGAGTGCGCGCGGATGGCGTCGACGATCTGGTCGCCAATCGTCATTACCGGGTTCAGTGCATTCATTGCGCTCTGAAAGACCATCGAGACCTCACGCCAGCGGAAGTCCTCGAGTTCGCTGTCGGACATCGCCAGAATGTCGCGTCCCCCGAACAAGACCTGGCCGCCGGTGATCACGGCGGGCGGTTGGAGGATGCGCAGGATCGCCATCGCAATCGTCGACTTGCCGCTGCCTGACTCCCCGGCCAGGCCCACAACCTCGCCCGGATTGATATCGAACGTCACGCCATCTACCGCCCGCACCGGACCCCGTGGCGAGAGGTATTCGACCTTCAGGTCGTCGAGTGTGATCAGCGAACCGGACCGTTTGTTCTGAGCGACGCGTTCGGCAGGGATAGTGTTGGCTACGGCCATCTCAATCTCCCGTGCCCTGGCGCAACACCGGTGTCGCGCGGGATGAGCCGAGCCGCTTCCGGTGCTTGCGGAGCACTGCCTGGGTTTCCCGCTGCGAGCGCAGGCGCGGGTTGGTCATTTCATCGATCGCAAAGTTGATCAGGGCGAATGAAAACGCCACCAACGCGATGCAGGTTCCCGACGGCACGAACGTCCACCACGCACCCGTCAGCAACCCGGCGTTGTTTTGCGCCCAGTACAGGTTCGTGCCCCAACTGATTGCGCTCGGATTGCCAAGACCCAGAAATTCGAGCGCCGCCTGGGCGCCGATCGCATAGATCACAGCCCCAAACATCCCCGCCATCAGGATCGAGAGCATGTTTGGCAGAATCTCGCGAAAGATGATTGTCGGCGCCCGTTCACCGGCGACCTGGGCAGATGAAACGAAGTCCTTCTCGCGCAAGGCGAGCGTTTGCGAGCGCAAGACGCGGGCGCCCCACGACCACCCGGTGACGGAAAGCACCATCACGATCGTCCAGAATCCTGGAGGCAGGAAAGCGGAGAGCACGACCAGCAGCGGAATCGTGGGAATGATCAGCATCACATTTGTGATCACCGAAAGGACATCGTCTACCCGGCCCCGGAAGTAGCCGGCGGTCATCCCAATGATTGTCCCCACGATCGTCACCGCGACGCCGACCATCAAACCGGTTCCGAGCGATATCCGCGTTC
>JACCUV010000137.1 GCA_013698495.1 Chloroflexia bacterium | reverse complement strand
CTCCTTCGGGTAGTGACGACGGTCTCGCGTCAAACAATAAAGAGCAACTTCACGTTTCGATCTGACCATCCTTGAACCGCTGCACTATCCGCGCCAATTGGCCGGCACAAGACGGCAACTACCAGCGGTGGCCAGGGGAGTGTTCCGGGCTATGCCCACCAGGCATCGCCTGGCGATTCACGAATAACAGTCGATTTCAGGAACTCGACGGCTTTGGTGAAACCTTCGTTGGTGCTCATCAGCGAGTCTTCATGCTCGATTGAAAGCGCGCCGTCGTACCCCGCCAACCGCAGTTCCGAGACGAGGGATCGCCAAAACTCGGGTCCGTGACCGTAGCCGACCGTGCGGAAAATCCACGAGCGGTTGACTTCATCGGTGTATTGCTTCGTGTCGAGCACTCCGTTGCGCTTGATGTTCGGTTCGTCCAGCCACGTGTCCTTCATGTGAACGTGGTAGATGGCGTCCTTGAGTTCGCGGACACAGACCAATGGGTCCATGCCCTGCCAGAAGAGGTGGGAGGGGTCGAAGTTGACACCGAGCGCTTCGCCTCCGATCTCGCGGAGCTTCCAGAACGACTCCGTGTGGTATCCGAGGAATCCGGGATGCAGTTCGATCGCGACCCGCACACTGTGGTCGTCGGCGTATTTCGCGGCGTCTGACCAGTACGGCGTCGCGACGTCATCCCATTGCCACTTCAGCATGTCGGCGTATTCCGTTGGCCACGGACAGGTCACCCAGTTCGGGTATTTGGCATTCGCAGAGTCGCCGGGACACCCGGAGAAGGTGACCACGTTCTGGACGCCGAGCTGGCTCGCGAGGCGCACGGTTTTGCGGTAGACGTCGTCGTCGGCCCGAGCCATCGACGTGTTGGGATGCAATGGGTTTCCGTGACACGAGAGGGCACTGATCTCAAGTCCACGACTCGTGACGGTGTTGAACCAGGCGGATTGGGCATCCGGATTGTCGACAAGACTGTCGAGGTTGCAATGGCTGTTTCCGGGCGCTCCGCCTGTGCCGATCTCCACGGCTTCCACGCCCGCATCGCGGATGTAATCCAAGGCCTCCTCGAACGGCCGCTGCGCGAACAGGACCGTAAACACGCCAATTTTCATCCTTGTAGGTCCCTTCTCTGGTTCCAGACTTTCGACAATGGTTGGCATCATACCGAGTACGCTCGGGACGGGCAACCGGAGTGGATTCGTCAGATGCGCCATCCACTGTTGGCGGTCGTTGCTCTGCTACAGTTCCAGGTGTACGCACACGCTGGGCGCCCGCAAAACCGATTGCGGATTGCGCCGAGCGTTCATCGGGTGCATCCCGGATCGACGCACGCCTATGACCGATTCCGTCACGACTTCATCGACGGCCAATACAGTGACGATCGGTGGGCGATACGAGGTGTATCTCGATCGGCCCCTGGGATCCGGCGGGTTGGCGATGGTCTACCGTGGGCACGATCTTCGCGCTCGCCGCGACGTCGCGGTCAAGACGCTGCGGGAGGAGTTCCAGTCTGATCCGGAATCCCGCAGGCGGTTTCGACAGGAAGCGCGGATGATGGCGTTTGTTTCCCACCCCGGGCTGGTGACGATCTACGACCTCGTTGAACACGGCAACGAATCGTGGATCGTGATGGAAGTGGCGCCCGGCCGGAATCTCAAACAGCTTGTCGAACACAATGGCGCCCTTCCCCCCGGGGAAGTCATTCGGATTCTCGAACCCGTCGCCGGTGCTCTCGAGCACATGCACGAACGCAAAATCGTGCATCTGGATGTCAAACCCCAAAACCTGATTCTCACTGACAACGGGTCGATCAAGTTGATCGACTTTGGTTTGGCGCAATCGGTCGCGCCACGTCAGGACACGGTTGGCGGGAGTGCATTTGGGACAGCGGCCTACCTCTCGCCAGAGCAAGCCAGCGGAAGCGCCGTGGATCGACGCACCGACGTGTACGCCCTAGGTTGCGTGGTGTATGAGCTGTTCACCGGTCGACCGCCATTTGAGGCTCCGGACGGTCCCGAGCAGAAGCGCCAACTCATCGCCGATCACCTCGACGTCGATCCGACCCCGCCGTCTCAAATCCGCCCCGATCGAACTCTTCCGCATTGGGTTGACGATGTGACGATGCGGGCGTTGGAGAAAGAACCGCGACACCGCTTCGCGACTGCATTGGACTTTGCGAAAGCGGCGCGCCACGGACTCGAACGCGACGCAGCGACGACGCAGGCGCTTTCGACGGACTTTCGGGTGGGCAACGGTCGTCGCCGACTCCGAGTTCCCGCGCAGCCCGCGTTCCAGCCGGATTCGATCGCCGACGATGATTTCACCGAGTCGGCCCCCTCACCGGCTCGTCGCGCGTGGAACCTTGGAGGGAGGGTGGCCAAACGAACGCGGCCGGTTCAACGCACGATCTGGCGGTTGGCGCTCATATTTGCGATGGGCAACCTGTTGCTCGGTTCCGTATTACTGGTCCGCCAGGGACCGGAGGCGCTCGTTGAGCGGTTCCTGGCGGTTGTTCCCGGGGCGACGACCGAGGTGGTGATCGATGGACTCAATCTTCGGGCTGGGCCGGGCGCCGAGTTCGCTGTGCTGACGGTGCTGTCAACCAGTGAAAGCGTCGAAGTGGCCGGATTGTCGGAATCCAACGAGCAGGGTCGTTGGTGGCCGGTGACGATTGAGCAAAGTGGCGTTCGATACGAGGGTTGGGTCTGGTCAGAAGGGTTGCAACCGAACGAATGGACGGGCCGCCTCTCGTTCATGCAAGAACTCGTGGAAGGCGGTCAGGACGTGCGGGACGGAATTGGCGATGGCGTCGAGACCATCGCCGACTTGTGGCCGCTCTAAGCCTGGCAGGACATCTCGCATGGTGCGATGTTTCGCCGGTTCCCCTGCTCGTGCTACGGCCCGAAGATTTCCATGGCCCGGCTGACGATCTTGGTGTCATAAAGCGGGTCCACGGCCCAGGTTCCAGCGAGGTCCTCGAGGGTGACAATCGTTCCCGCCCAACCTGCCTCGAAAACCCGCTGATAGGTCGGGTCGATGCCCTGGAGAATTTCCGGCAGCGGTTGGGCATTCCCGATCACCTCAGCGTGCATGTGGGCAATTTGAGCACGGGCCGCGATCGTTCCGCTGGCAAAGGTCGGACTCGCCGCGTTC
>JACCUV010000101.1 GCA_013698495.1 Chloroflexia bacterium | reverse complement strand
CCGGTTTCCGTTTCCTGAGGACCGACGCGCTGCTCCTCTCGCTGGCGATTGGCCTGACGTTCATGAACTTTCTGTTCACCCCATTTTGGTCAGTGGTGTTGCCAGTGATCATCGACGATCGGTTTGGGGAGGCGAGTCGATTCGGACTGATGCTCACGGCGCTGGGAGCCGGCACGCTTGGCGGCGGATTGCTGTACGGCACGGTGGGACACCGCTTCCGACGTCATCGACGCACAATCTACCTCACTGGCGTCGCTTCTTTCGTTGCCATGCTCTGGTTGCTGTTGTCCGAGCCCGGATATGGCCTGATGCTTGGCCTGGCGTTTGCGGTGGGACTGATCGGCGGACCGATAAACCCGATGCTCGTCAATGTGCGACTGGAGCGCATACCGGTTGCCCTCCGGGGCCGGGTGTTCGCGACCTTTTCCGGTCTCGCCGGGGGGGCGGCGCCCGTTGGTATGGTCAGCGCCGGGTGGTTGCTCGAGGCGACCGGTGTGAGTACGGGACTGTTTGTGTTCGCTGTCGTCGCAACCGTGTTCACCGCCGGACTGTGGCTTGTCAAGCCATTCCACCAGATGAACGACGCCTCGATCGCGATCGTCGAGGTCAAACCCGGTCGAGCACGGTTGGCACGTTCGGGGCGGCGAATGGATTCGGGATCGAGTTGAGCAAGAGGCGCGTGTACTCGTCTTGCGCGGCGAGGGCGGGGTGAAAGCTGCCCAGGGCCAGGCCCGCTGCGCTGAACGCGGCGCCCTGGACCAGTGACCGGCGATTGATTTGGGAGGCGGAACGGCAGGAGTCGCCGGAACAGGCTGTGGCTTGCGACACGACGATTGGGTTTCACGTGTTCACGTATTGCCCTTTGGAGATTGATTGAGTTGCACGACTCTGGTTTGCGTGTTGTTTGCGGTTGTCGTGGAGGAAGGATTCCTCGTTCCTCGGAATGACAGTGTTCCTCGGAATGACAACACCCTTCAGGCAAGGACGAGTTCGTCGATGATGGCTCCCTCCTTGTGACTGTTGGGCTGCCGATTCACGATCGCAAATCTGGTAGATGGGTCGAATCGGCAACCGCAACTGGCGCGAATGATCGGTTCGGTGGAAAGTACGACCTCCTCCTCAACATCGCCGTTGCGCGCGATGAGGGCGAGCAGCATCGTGGCCGTCTGTTGGCCGAGGGCGCGGGCCGGTTGGGCGATGGTCGTCAGTGGGGGAGTCGTGTAGCGCGCAAACGGGCTGTTGTCCCAACCGGTGACAGCGATTTCGTGGGGGACCCGGACGCCGACCGCGGCCAACGTGCTCGTCATCCCGGAGGCGATCTCGTCGTTTCCGCAAACGATCGCCCGCGGCCGCTCCGGGAGATCGAGGATGTGCAAGGCGGCCTGCATTCCGGAGGTGTGCTCGAAGGCCGAGGAGAGCGGTTCCGAGGGAGGATCGAGACCAGCATCGCGATGCGCCCGCTCGAAACCGCGCCAACGTTCCAATGCATCGGGGGCGCCGACGATATTGCCCACGAACTCCAGGCGTCTGTAGCCATGTTCGTGGATGAGGTGGGTGACGAGGGCGAGGGTGCTTGCGTAGTTGTCGACTCGTACATTCGGAATTCCGGGGAGTTTCGCGCGGGCCATAGTCACAATCGGCACGTCGCGGCGGGCGAGCCGCTGGATCAGGGCGTCGCCGATCGTGCCGCCCATGATCGCCAGGCCATCGGCGCGGTCGGCCATGCCGAGCACCTGGGCGTCGGCGCTGGGCAAATGCTCGGCGCCCAGAATGAGCAGGCTCATCCCGGCGGCGATGGCCTCGACTTCGAAACCGTGGATCACTTCCGAGTAGTAGGGACCGCGCAAACCGGGGAAGACGATGCCAAGCGTGCCATGTTGGCGCTTGACCAGGGCCCGTCCAAAGTGGCTGGGATGGTAATTGAGGTCGTCGATCGCGGCCAGCACCCTGGTGCGGGTTTCGAGCGAAATTTGGCCCAGCCCACGCGCCACCCGCGACACGGTCGCAATCGAAACGCCAGCCCGTTCGGCTACTTCGTACAGGGTTGGACCTTTTGCGCGCATGGTTCCCTCAATCGCCGTAAACGTTTACAGTGCGCGGAACAGCGTACGCTGTGTGCGTCGGAAACGCAATGCAACGATATTCCTTTGCGATGGCGTTTCTGCCGAGCATAGCCGTAAAACAGCCGCGGAATTGGCGGTTCAAGCAATGGCGGCGCCCGTTCTCGTGCCGTCACCCTGACCCCGAGCGTCAGCGACGGGGAAGGGTCCCCGCGCGAAGCGCTTTCGATAAAGTTGGTCCCTGACACCATGGGAATCCGGCGTACGCTGATGCGTACCGGCAGCGCCGGTATCCAGCAGCGCCGATTCTTCCTTCGCCAGAATGACGGTCTGTATGCAAGATTGCAAAGCGTCACCCAACCGTGATCTTCGGCTCGGATTCCTTCGATTTCGAGGCGAACCCGGACTTCCATTGGGTGTCGTCGAACCCAAATTTCGTTTTCTCGCGCTGGTTGTCGAAAGCCGAGCCCCATTTGAGCGCGTGGTCGGCGTGCTCGGCGTCGTTGGCGTCGAACGCGGAACCCCAACGCAGCGGGCCGTCATCGTCGCGTCGTTCGCTGAAACCGGAACCCCATTGGGATGGAGGCGCCACGGTGCGCGCTCGTTTCGGCGGCGGCGCGGGCGCGGCCGTTTCCATTTCCATCCACGACGGTGGCCCAAACGGAAATGAGGGCCCGGGAACCGGGGTGGGTGGTTGGCCCTGCTGGCGCTGGGTGGTCGTCGCCTGTCGCCGTGAGGGCGCGGATGGCTGGGTTTCCCGCTTGTCCTTGTCCTTCTTGCCGAACATGTTGAAGAGCAGGATGACCGCAATCGGCAGGAAGAACCCGAGGCTGGCGATAGCATTCGCCAGCCAATCCAGCAGTTCCCCCAATTGGCTTCCGTCGTCGAACGGCACTGTGTTGTCCCCCTAAGGCGGCGCTTTGTCTGTCGTAGTCGCCATTCCCGATTGTCGTAGGGGCGGACCTGGATCGACCGGCGTTAACACTTGTCCTGGCGAGGCCCTGTCGATTCTGTCGTCCACCCGTTTGGTTCGTTGCTCTACCAATTTGCTTTTGCAAGCACGTCCAAGTATAGGGGAGCACAGGTGAAGATGTCTTCGGCCTCCACTCGGCCGTCTGTCACGATGGGCAAGACATCTCCGTGAACCATTTCGCCAAAATGCGCAACAGACAAGGTGATGATGGACGACGATGCTTCGACAAGCAGCGCGACGCGCGATCACCTGGAATCCGTCGTTACCGATCTCGATCTCATCCGCGCGGTGGCGACCGGTAACGAACTGGCGTTGCGCCAGATTTACGAACGCAATGCGCCATGGCTTGCCGCGCGCTTGCGGCGGTCGTTGCCGGTCTCGGCCGTCGAAGATGTGCTTCAGGAAACGTTCCTGGCGGTGTGGCGCGGGGCACACGGTTACACCGGCTTGGGTGAACTGGGCGGCTGGCTCTGGGGAATCGCGCGGCGTCAGTCCGCGTTGTGGCTGCGGGCGCACGGCCGGATCGATGCCTCGTTCGATGAACTCTTCGGATCCGGCGCTGAATCCGGAGTCGATCCATCGCATCAGGCGATCGCCCGGATCGAATTGCAACAGGCGTTCGCCGCCGCCGGCGCTCCCGGTAGTCAATCCCACGACCTCGCGCGCCGCGTCTTTCTCGAAGATCGATCGCTGGTCGAGATCGCGGCCGAGCTCGATGTCCCGACCGGCACGATCAAGAGCCGGGTCTTCAAGCTCCGGCAACGCATGAAACAGGCGCCTGGAAAGGAGATCGAGCGATGACGACGCAAACACCAAGCTCATTCGACCCCGGTGTGACGGAGGAAGAGATGCACACACTCGATGTCAACCTCGATCGTGTCTGGCTGGGGGTGACTGGAACGCTCTGGTCGATATCGACCAGCCGGATCGAACGCGTCGCCGGATCGCTGCTGCGATCACCTGCCCTGGCGCGGGCATTGGTGACGACACCCTCGCTGATCTTCTCCTGGATTCTGGCCAGTGCAGCCGTATTCATACTCGGCGCGGTTGTTGCAAACTTCACCGCCACGCCGGTCGTGCCGCTGCTGGCGCCCGCGCTCGCCGGTGTCGCGGTTGCCTTCGCCTACGGCGCCGGAGCGGACCCCACCTACGAGATTTCCCGGACGATGCCGACTTCGGCGCGGATGATTCTCCTGCTGCGCGTGAGCGTCGTGTTTGTGACCAACGCGATCCTGGGGGCGCTGGCGACAGTGATCGTGCCAGGCGCTTCCGAGGTAACCGTGCTGTGGTTGCTGCCCATGGTCGCGATTTCGCTGCTTGGTCTGGCGGTGGCGGTGGTGTCGCGTTCGGCGACGATCGGCGGCGGCGCGGCGCTCGCGGTGTGGGGCGCGATCGTCCTCGCCGCGCAGTACCGGGACGATCGGCTGGCGGCCGCGGTGTCGGAATCGACCCTGGAGACGTTGGCTCCGGTGTATCTATCCATCATCGCGGTGTCGCTCGGGGTAACGATGTGGGTCAGCGGCGATGGCGCCAAGCGAAGGGAACTTGCGGGATGGTTGTAGCAACAGAGTCGAGACCAGGAACTATTGCCGCGCCTCGCGAACGGACGGGCGCTTCGGGTGTGCTCCTGCGGAATGTTCGGCATGCCTTCGGTCGCCATCAGGCGTTGACTGGCATCGACCTTTCCGCCGGAACGGGCGTCTTCGGATTTCTCGGCCCGAACGGCGCCGGGAAAACCACCTTGCTGCGGGCCCTGGCGACAGTCCTCAAACCGTCGCGGGGGTCGATCCGGTTGCTTGGGCGCGATCCGGACAACCACGACGAGTTGCGCCAAATTCGTCGACGGCTGGGTTACCTCCCGCAACAATTCGGGTACTACCCCAACTTCACCGTTTTTGAGTTCATCGAATACTTCGCGCTGCTCAAGGAAATGCCGCCCGGGGAAGTCAAGACCGCCGTCGCTCTCGCGATCCAACGTGTCGGCCTCGAAGATCGGGCGCGAACGCGGATGAAGTCGCTCTCCGGCGGGATGTTGCGGCGGGTCGGGATCGCCCAGGCGATCGTCA
>JACCUV010000095.1 GCA_013698495.1 Chloroflexia bacterium | reverse complement strand
CGCCGCCGGCATGTACAGCCTGGTCAATGTTGTGACTGCCCTGGACGAAGCTGGTCTTGAGGTCGACTACGGTCGATCTCCGGCGACCGCGAACGCCAACCAGATCGATCCTCCAGGACAAAACCTGGAAGTTGGTGACACGAATGTTTACGTCTTCTTCTTTACCGGCGCCGATGCCTCCATCGCCGGACTGGCGCGCGAGCAAGCCTTCAGGAGGGTCGAACCGGCCACAATGACCCTGCTAACTGAATCCGATAACGACGTCAGCGACGGGCAACCGCTCACTGCATTTGAGGGAGCGAACGTGATCGCGGTCCTGATCGGCGGCGACGACGAGTTGCGGGACCAGGTCCGGGAAGTGATTGAGGGACTCAGTTGAGCGCCGATGTCCCGCAACCTGACGTGCCCCCTGACACACGAACCGTGTTCACTGATCCTCCCACCGCATCTGGCCCCCGCTCGCTGGTCGGAATATCCGGCAAACCGATGACGCTTGCCGATACCGAGGAGGATTTGCGCGCGCATGGCCGGATCGGCTACGGCCGGAAGTCGCCATGGATCCTGGGCGGCATCGTCGTGCTCGTGGTTCTGGCGATTGGCCTCGCAAATGTGCTTGGTAATCGCGATTCCGACGATGCGGATGTGGCCCCGGCATTCGAGATGACGCTCTTCGATGGTGGCACGTTTCGGCTCGCCGATCATCGTGGGAAAGTCGTGGTGATCAACTTCTGGGCCTCGTGGTGCGAACCGTGCCGTGACGAAATGCCGGCGCTCCAGGCGGCTTCGGATCTGGCTGGAGCCGACGTCGTGTTTGTCGGCGTCGGCGCCAAGACGGACAGGGAGGATGAGGCCCGCGCCTTCGCCGCCGAGTTCGGGATTACCTATCCGATCGGTCGCGACACCGAGGGTGGCGATCGCGTCAATGGCGCAATCCAGACGGCCTATCGGGTATTCGCGTTTCCCGCCACCTACATCGTCGATCCCGATGGCGACATCGCCACCGTGCTGTTGACGCCATTCGACGATCCCGCCGACCTCCTGCCCTACATCGACGCCGCCCGCGACTGATCCTTGTGTCGCACGGCGCGCCACCAGCAACAGCGCAGACCATCTTCGCTTTTCTCGTGGGTGTTGGGTTCGCTTCCAAGTGGCGATGAGGACGGCAGGCGCCGTTGCCGACTTGCCAGGTCACGCCTCTACGCGTCATACCGGTTGAGCATTGACCGGCTTGGTGGCGCCACGGAGAATGACGTCGTCATTATTGAATACGAGAGTCGTCCGGGCGCGCTTTGCCGTCCAGGGCGGAGTGGTTCGCCACTGGAGAGTGCCGCGCATGGCCATCGGCAAAATGGTTGGCGCCCGGGTTCGCCGCAAGGAAGACCCTCGCCTCATTACAGGAACTTCGACCTACGTGGATGACGTGCGGTTGCCCAACATCCTGCACGCCGCATTTGTCCGCAGCCAGTTTCCGCACGGCGTCCTTCATGGCGTCGATGCCACTGCGGCAGCGGCCGCGCCTGGGACTGTTGCGGTAATCACGGGTGACAACCTGTCCCACTATCTGGCAACCACCGATACCTCCGCTCGCGGCGAGGAGAGCGGCGAAGGGAACACCCCTCAAATGGAGGCCGAGGTCGGGGTCGCCATTTCCGTTCCCACTACCACGCTCCTCGCGACGGGTAAGGTCCGGTTCGTAGGCGAACCTATCGCCATGGTCATTGCGGAAACGCGTGCGCAGGCGGTCGATGCCGCCGAGCTCGTTGAGGTCGATGTCGAACCGCTCGAGGCGGTCACCGATGTCTATGCGGCGATGACGGAGGGTTCCCCTCTCGTCTATGACGATGTCGAACGAAACATCGGCGCCGTTGTCGGCGGCAAGCGCGGCGCCGATGTCGAGGCCGCCTTTGCCATTGCCGCGTTCACGGTGAGCGCCCGGATTCGTTGCCAGCGGTTAAGCGCTGTACCGATCGAGCCGCGCGCGGTGCTCGCGGCGGACAATCCCCTCACTCAAGGTCTGACGTTCTGGAGCTCAACCCAGTCGCCCCACTGGAACCGCAACGATATCGCGAAAGCACTCGGCCTCGCACAGAACCAGGTGAGGTGCATCGCCCCGGAAGTCGGAGGCGGGTTCGGCCAAAAGATAGGTTCTAATCCGGAGGATTATCTGGTTTCCGCCGTGGCGTACCGGCTGAAGCGACCGGTGAAGTGGACCGAGACGCGTTCCGAGAACTTTCTCGGCAGCGCTCACGGCCGCAACCAGTGGGCCGAGATGGAGGCGGCGGCGGACGAGACCGGCAAAATTCTCGCCCTCCGTGCCCGCGTGATCGGCGATGCGGGGGCGCTGCCGAAGGGTCTCTTCCTGGCGACCTCCACCTGGGACATGTCCACCGGGTGCTATGATATCCCGGCGCTCGATTATGTATGCACCATGGTCTACTCCAACACTGGCGCGAATTTTGCCTACCGGGGCGCCGGCCGGCCCGAGGCAGCCTACTACATCGAGCGGGTTATCGATCTGGTGGCCGATGCCGCGGGTCTCGATCCGGCCGAGGTCCGGCGCGTGAATTTCATCCAGCCGGACCAGTTCCCATTCGACACCTTGTCGGGCAAGCAGTACGACTCGGGCGACTACGACAAGGCGCTGCGAAAGGCGCTGGAAGTAGTCGATTACGATGCGCTGCGGCAGGAGCAAGTTAGCCTCCGGAAGGCGGGCCGGTTCATTGGCATCGGCCTCTCCAGCTACGTCGAGGGTTGTGGCTTTGGTCCGTTCGAGAGTTCAACCGTGCGCGTCGAACCGAGCGGCGCCGTGACGATCTTCACCGGCATTTCGCCGCATGGTCAGGGCCAGGAAACGACCTTTGCCCAGCTTGCTGTCGATAACATCGGTGCCGACTTCGACGCGGTGATCGTGCGGCACGGTGACACCGGCAACACCCCGCAAGGTATAGGCACCATGGGCAGTCGCGGGCTCGCAATGGGGGGCGCGGCGCTGATGCTCTCGCTCGACAAGGTTCGCGAGAAGGCGAAGCAGATCGCCGCCCACCTGCTCGAAGCCTCAATCGACGACACCGCACTCGAGAATGGCGTGTATTGCGTGGCTGGCGCCCCAGGCCACTTCGTCAGCCTCTCCGACGTTGCAGCGGCCGCCTACAGCGACGATCTCCCGGACGAGATCGACGCAGGCCTGGAATCGACAACCTACTTCCGCCCGCCCGGAACTACCTTCCCGTTTGGCGCGCACGTCGCGGTCGTTGAAATCTGTCCGGAAACAGGGGAGATCGAGTTCGTGCGCTACGTCGCGGTCGACGATTGCGGCAAGATTATCAGCCCCATGTTGGTCACCGGTCAGGTCCACGGTGGACTCGCCCAGGGCATCGGCCAGGCTTTGCTCGAGGAAATACACTACGACAAATCTGGCGAGATCCTCTCCGGCACATTGAACGACTATGTCGTGCCTCGCGCCCATCACTTTCCAGAGTTCGAGTCCTGCCACACCGAGACGCCAACCAACCTGAATCCGCTCGGGGCCAAGGGAGTCGGCGAATCGGCGACCGTCGGCGCCATTCCGGCAACCGTCAATGCCGTGATCGACGCCCTGGAACCATGGGGCATCACTCACCTCAACACGCCTCTCACCCCTGAGCGCGTCTGGTCGGCAATGCAGAATGCGCCTCGGCGACCAGCAGCGCCACCGGCTGTTGGCCCCCATCGATGAGACGAGGGTCCTGATTGCGACAAGTCGCGCTGAACCTGACCTACACCCGGTCTTCGCCGTCCTCCGTGTCGTCCCAGATGGACCGCATCTCCGCGCTATTCGCCAGCAGGAAATCGAGCGTTCCCTCGGCTGCGACACACCCCTCCTTCAGGACGATGATGTGGTCGGCGCGGCGCAGCGCGATCCGGCGGTGCGAGACGGCGAGGCACGTCACATCGCCGCTTGCGAAAAGCCGATCCCACAACACGCGCTCCGTCTCCACATCCAGCGCGCTGGAAAGGTCGTCGATCGCCAGCAAGTCGGCGCCGCGCACGAGCATCCGCGCCGCCGCCGTGCGCTGAACCTGACCGCCCGAGAGCTTGACGCCCCGCGTGCCGACTGTCGTCTCTAGTCCGTGCTCCAGCAACCGCACGTCGCGTTCAAGGACGGCGCCGCGCACCGCGCCAGCTAACGCCACCGGGGTTTCAGGCTGCCCGAGGAGGATGTTTTGCTTCAACGTATCGCTGAACAGGCGCGGGACCTGCGGCGTGTACGCCGCATTTGGCGGAATAAGGAAGCCTGCCACGTCGTCCACGAGATGCCCATTCCACCTCACCTCACCCGCCTGCGCAGGAAGCAAGCCCAGGAACGTCCGCAAAAGTGTGGTCTTGCCCGCTCCGACGCGTCCCGTCACCACGGTCAGCGATCTTCGCGGCAGGCGCAGGTCCACGTCCACGATGCCGCGATCCGACCCCGGATGGCGATAGGTCAAACCCCGCGCTTCCACGAGCTCCAACCGATCGGCGCCCACGTGCACTGGCGGCGGCACAGTCGGCAGCGGACCGCGCAGGTGCAAGGGCGTCGGCGCCACCAGCGCGGCTGGCGGAGCACTCCCCAGCAATGCATCCATCCGTTCGAAGGCCACTCCGCTCTGCCGGTAGTGGGCCAGGAACTGACCGAGCCCTGTCGTGAATTCGGTGATGAAACCGAGGTAGGCGACGAACAGGACAAAGTCGCCCACGGTCAGGCTGCCATTGCGAATGCTTTCCGCCGCCAGCAGCATCACCAGGCCCGAGCCCATCACCGCCATGTTGACCGATATCGCGTCCAGGGCCTGCGTCGCCACGCGATCGGCCAGCACCGTGGTCCGGCGCTTGTCGTTAAGCCGTCGGAAGTGGGCGACGATTCGCGCTTCGGCTCCCGCGGCTTGAATCGTTGGCGCCGCCGCAAGGATGTCCCCGATCGCTCCCGTGACCCGGCTGGTGGCCTGGCTACTCGCCGCGCGGTACCGGCCAAGCGCGGCGCTGGCTCGCTGCGCGACGATTGTCACGAACACCAGGGGCACGATCACAACCATCGTGATCCGGGAATCGATGTGCCAGAGGACAACCAACGCCGCGATCGCGATCATGCCCTGGACCACAATCTCATCGGTCCAGTCCAGGCTGTCCTCGGCGGCATAGGCATCGTCGCGAAAGCGGCTGATCGTTTCGCCGATGGAATAGGGCAGCACCTGGGCTCCCGGTCGCTTCAGCACGTGCCGCAGCATATTGCGGCGGAGCAACCCGGCCATCGTGAAACGCATCGTGATCTCGACAAAACCGGCAATCAGCCACAGTGCCGCGCGGGCCACCGCGAGCATCGCCAACAGCACGACCAGTCCCATCGTGCCTCCGGCGAGGCGCGCCTCGCCGGTGAGCGCATCGAAGAACACGCTGGCAATCAACCCCGGCAACAGTGACGACATGTTCATCGCGCCCCACAACACCGCGTGAATCAGGCTCAGCCAGGGCGCATAGCGAATCATCTTCACCAGGTATCGCCAGGTCGCATAGGGCTTCATGGGACAACGTCCGCGGCAAGCCGAAGCAACCTGGCAAAGTGCGAGGTCGGATCGGTGGCGAGGTCTAAACGCGGTCCGTGCT
>JACCUV010000086.1 GCA_013698495.1 Chloroflexia bacterium | reverse complement strand
TCCCATTTCGCGATGTCCGGCGAGGCGCCAAGAATGACCTGCGTTTCCTCCGGGATCGCCTCTGGCGCCAGCGCAAACGCCGTGACCCGGGTATGCCCCTCGAGGATGATCCGCGTCTTGCCATCATCCGCGCTGACCAGGATGACGGGTGGCACGGACAAGCCTGACCGTAATCTCGCCGCCAGTTCGATGTAAAACTGGTAGAGGTCGCTGCCGGCGAAGTCCCCGGACCGGATGCGATCGGCAGCGACTCGCGGAGCGCGCGTTCCTTGCGAAAGCTCCGTCCAGTACGCGAACCGGATGTACACGGAATCGAGCAACTCGTCGGGCGACAGTGCGACCCAGCTCCAGACCACGCCGCTATCGGGAAAGTCAGTCAGGTAGGAGTAGCCTCCGGCGCCGTAGCCCCGGTAACAGCCGAACACCCGGCGTCGATCCGCATTCTCGACCGGATCACCCAAATTGGGGGAGATGACGATACTGGTGGAAACAGCTTCCGCCCGAAGGCACTCGTCAATCCGGGGGCCGTATCGGGCGTGATGCGCGTACTCCTGGCGTAGGAACTCGGCGATCATCTCGGCTTCGCTGGAGGGACGAAGGAATCGCACGCAAGCCTACACCTCGTCGGCGCGGAACCCGGCTGTGCCGCTGGAGGGCACCCGGGCCGAGGCGGATGGCACGTAGACCAGGGCCGTGATCGTGCGGCCTTCGCGGTGGACGATGACTTCGGCCTCGGAATCGTTCATCGCTCGCTCGAGTTCGGTGTTGGCATTGGCGCCGCGCGATCCGACGACGTAGAGGGCCACGCCCTGCAACCGCTGAGCGACCCCCAGCACGACACCGTCCTCGTTGGTGATTGGCTCGCCGTCGAGCGGGTCCTCGTAGGATTCTTCCTCATAACGTTCTTCCTCAGCCTCGGGGGGAGGCTTGAGAATTTCATCCTTGATCCGGTTGGCGATATACATGCCCACAGTGCGTTGCATCATGTTGAGGCCTCCGAATTGATTCGTGATTCATAGGGTGGTCGCGTTCGGGCGGAGCAAGCTCCGCACCCCTGCCAATTGCGCTAATACAGCACTGGCACGGGTCACCCTACTCCAACTTGAAGTACTTGAAACTCTCGGCGAACTCGCCGGTCGAATCGTCCTTGTGCGGATTGGCGGCGGCGGTTCCTCGCGCCCACTCCAGGATCATCTCCCGCGGGTCCCAGTCGCGGACCTGGCTGGCATGGGCGTTCAGGGCTCGCAACTTGACCTCCATTGTATCCGTGATATCGACCCACACGTCGGGCGAGCTCGTGGCGAACAGATAGACCTCGTTCACCTTGTGCGTCTCGAGGCCCTCCGCGAGCAGTTCGGGAAAGGTCATCCGGTCGCGCGCCGACGGGAAAACGGCCGCGAGCGAGGCTTCGCCAGCCGCAAGGTGGTCGGGATGGTTGATGTACTCCTGACCAGACCAGCGCATCGACGGATCCATGCAGAGCAGCACGTCTGGTTTCACCTGCCGGATTACGCGGGTCAGGGTGAGCCGGAGGTCGAGGTCTGCCACGAGAGTCGCATCCTTGTAGCGCAGGAACCGAAGTTCCTTCACGCCAAGGACGTCGCACGCTGCCTGCTGCTCGATTTCACGCATCGCGGCCAGGTGCTCACCGGTCATCCCAGGGTCGTCGCTTCCCTTGTCGCCGCTGGTGATCGAACAATATGTAACGTTCGCTCCGTCGTTCACCCACTTTGCGATGGTTCCGGCGCTGCTGAACTCGACATCATCGGGATGCGCCTGGATAACCAGAACGCGTTTGGGAACCGCCGGCGCAGTCGGTGTTTCGGTCATTGATCCATCCTTTGGATGACATTCGGTCCAGCCCGGTGTCCGGGAACGACTATGATTGACGCAGTACAGTATCGCAAGGGAGTGGACGCCGCACATCCGCTCATAGCCTGGCTTTCGACTTCCACGCTCCTTCCGGAAAGATGCATGACTCCAGAATCCACGGTTCCCGCCACCACGCCCGCCGCATTAACAACCGATCCACGGCTGCTGCCTCCTCGCGAACACCTCGATCCGCGGGCGAGGACGATGTGGTACGTATCCGAAGCGATTCAGACCGTGATATGGCTGACGATGGTCGCGGTCGCGGCGGCGGCGATCCTCCGCTTCACCCCGGTCGACCAGCGTTGGGTGATCCTCGCGGCGGCGGCGATCTTTGTCTTCAGCATCGTCGAGGGCGTGGTTAGCCCGGCGCTGAGATATCGCTATTGGCGATACGAAATTCGGGATGACGAAGTCGATCTCCAGCACGGCGTGCTGATGAAAACCCGACAACTCATCCCCATGTCGCGCATCCAGCACGTCGATACCCGGCGCGGACCGCTGCAACAGCGATTCGGGCTTTCCAGCGTCGTCTTCTTCACGGCCGCCGGCTCGATGGAGATACCGGCCCTGTCGCAGGAACACGCCGCCGATGTCCGCAACCGAATCGCCGAACGGGCCAAGGTCCACGATGACCTGTAGGGAAGTACCTGAAGCCTGCACCGTAGGGGCCGACCCCGTGTTGGCCCGCTTCCAACGGATCCTCCCATTCACGGTTGCTCTGGGCAATCGCTCATGATCGGCAAACAGCCGGACCACGTTTCTCCAAACTTGGAACCACCTCCACCGAACGGCGCGGAGTGGCGGCAGGCGCACTGGGCGTTCATCGTGATCGGCGCACTGCGCAACATGCGCGGCTGGATCGTGCCGTTGGCGATCGTGGCCGTCACTCAGGGCGTCAGCGGATCCCGCGCCGACTACGTTTGGTACGGCCTCGCCTCGTTGGCGACGATTGGCGCCGGCGGCTCCAGTCTCGTCGAGTGGTGGATGTATCGCTACCGTGTCACCGACCGTGACATCACGCTCAAGTCGGGCATCGTTTCGAAGCAGGAACGCGTGATCCCCTTCGAGCGCATCCAGTCGGTCGATCTGTCGGAGGCGCCGCTCGAACGTCTCTTCAAGGTGATGCGGGTCAAGGTCGAAACTGGCGCCGGCGGCAGTTCCGAGGCTGAGATCGAAGTCCGCGCCCTGAATCGCGACGACGCCTCCGAACTTCGATCCAAGCTTCTCGCTGCCCGGCAGCGATTGCGCGGCGACCGCGTTGCCGTGCGGGATGGAGCGCCAATCGACGATCAGGCGTCGGTGGCAGCTGCCAGCGACGCTCTCGGCGACGGCCAGCTGATCAGGAAGATCTCAACGAAAGAGCTGCTCATCGCCGGCGCGACCTCCGGCAGAATTGGCGCCGCGGCGGCGATCGCCGCCGCCCTCGCTCAGTTCGGCGAACAACTGATGCCAGGGAGCTTGTGGGAACGATTGCCGTGGGATGGATTCGTCGACGCCGCCAGCAACATCCAGATTGTCCTCGGCGTGGTTGGCTTCCTCGGCCTCATCGCCTGGTTGATCTCGATCGCGACGACCGTGATGACCTATGGCGGGTTCGAGCTTCGGCGCGCTGGCGACCAGTTGCAGGTGCGGTACGGACTGCTCGATCGGCGCCGCACGACGATTCCGATCCGCCGCATCCAGGCGATTCGCGTAATCGAAGGGTTGTTTCGTCAGCCCTTCGGGTATGCCGAAATTCGGTTCGATTCGGCCGGGTTTGGCGCCGATCAGGGCGCCAGTGGCGTGCTTAGCCCACTCTTGCCCAAGCGTGAGGTGCTGACGCTGCTTCAGGAGACTTGTCCCGACTTCGCGACAGAACTCAACCCGGGCACGCTCAAGCGCCTGCCGCCGCGAGCGCGTCGCCGGTACATCGTCTCCGCCTCGATCGGTTGGGTGATCATGATCGGGATCGCGGCCGGCGTGACCTGGCGGTTTTTCGATTTCCCAGTGTGGTGGGTGTTGTCACTGCTGATCGTGACTCCCCTGTTCGCCGTGTTCGGCGACCTGCGTTATCGCGACGCCGGTTGGTATGTGGATAGGGGGAGCTTCCTGTTGCGATGGCGGGGAGTGTCGCGCGTCACCGTGATCACCCAGGTTCGGCGATTGCAACATCGACGGTTGCAGTCCGATCCGTTCCAGCGCAGGTCCGATCTTGTCACCTTCCGCACAGCGGTCGCCTCCGGCGGCTCGCTGGAGGGGTTTAGCCTCCCTCACCTCGACGCCCGGGACGGCGAGGTGCTGCTCGAACAACTCGGCGGCGCGCTTCCCTGGGAAACGAGTCCACGCCGCTCCCCACGTGCCGCGCCCCCGGTCGACATCGACTTCGGCCTGACCTGACCGGCGTCGAACGTCTCGCTATCTGCCTCGTCGCAGGAACCCGAGCAGCGGCGAGCCGGCGCCTAGCAGGAATCCGAAGTCGTACCAGTTGCCGCTCCGGTTCGTGTCGTAAATCGCCTGCTGCTCCCAGGCGCCGAGGACATGGGCGATTAATACGATCCATGCCGTGATCCCGTTCCACAGACCCCACAGCACGTCATGCCACCACATGGATATTCCCCTTCATAAATTCAGACTCGTCCAATGCCCCGTCGACGATCCCACGTTTGTACCGGCACTCCCCAAACGAAAGTCGCCCCAGGAGGGCCGGATCCGCAAATGCGGTCAGAATCTGTCCAATCAACCCGGTATGCTCAACGAAACGACGACTCGCGGGTCGTGGGAATCGGCATGACCCAATCACGGAGACCAATCCATGACCAGCGCCACCTCAAACAGCATTGCCACCGCCGACTTTCGCAACGCACTGTTGAAAACCCTCGAAGAGTCGTTCGATGAGGTCCACGGCTACTTTCTCGACAAGGGCGAATCGATCTTCGAAACCCTCGCCGGGATCACTGCGGAAGAAGCGTCGCAATCGCTCGGACCGCGCAGCGGCAACATTGCGGCCAAGGTCAATCACATCCGTTTCTACCTCGATTCAATTGCCGCCAATGCCGCCGCCGGGGAATACATCCGGGCCGACTGGGCGTCGTCGTGGGCCGTCGGCGACGTCAACGACGCAGAGTGGCGGGATCTGATCGATCGCCTGCGCACGACATATCAGGCATTACGTAACTTCATCGAAACCAACGAAGACTGGAACGAGATGTTCGTTGGCGGCGCATTCGGGATCGTGGCTCACAACGCCTACCACCTCGGCGAAATCCGCCAGGCCCTCGCCGCAATCCAACCCGAGGGATAGCCCCCACATGGTGTCATTCCGAGGGGAGCGCCGAGGCCGTTTGTCAATCCGATGCAGGAGGAATCTTCGCCCCGCCGCCCCGATGTGCACCGCGAAGTCTATTCGGTGCGTTCATTGACCTGCACCGGGAGCCCGTCCGGATCGCGCACCCAGAAGAATCGCCCAAACCCCTGGTCGCCGATCCCGGCGCCGATGTCGTAGTCGCGATCTTTGCAGCGCGCCAGCACGGTGTCGAGC
>JACCUV010000073.1 GCA_013698495.1 Chloroflexia bacterium | reverse complement strand
GAACCATGGCGCCTGAGGCGTCGCGCAGCGGTTGATCGCATCGGCGAACGGTTTGCGATAGTCGTCCCAGAGTGCGCGGTCCTCAAGGTCGCCGGTGGCGAACTTCCAGTGCTTTTCGGGGTCGTCGAGGCGTTCCTGGAGCCGTTCCTTCTGTTCGTCGCGGGAAATATTGAGGAAGAACTTGAGAATCCTCGTGCCATTGTTGGCAAGCAGGCGTTCGAAATCGTTGAGTTCGTCGTAGCGGCGTTTCCATACCGCCTTGGGGGCGAGTTCCTTGACGCGAACGACCAGCACCTCCTCGTATTGGGAGCGGTTGAAGACGCCAATCATGCCCTCTGCCGGGGTGTGCGCGTGATAGCGCCAGAGGGCATCGTGGGCTGCTTCTTCCTCGCTGGGCACGCCGAACGACCAAACGCGACAGCCCTGGGGGTTGACGCCCTTGAACACATTTCGGATCGTGCCGTCCTTGCCGCCGGTGTCGGTCGCCTGGAAGACGACGAGGAGGCTTTGGGAACGCTCGGCGTAGAGCCGCTCCTGCAAGCGGACGATGCGATCGCGTTCGATCTTGAACAGGATCCTGGCTTCTTTCTTGTCGCGCAGGGCGCCGGTGTCGCCGGGATCGAGCCTTTCGAGATCGACCTTTCTTGATCCATCGACACTGACGATCGTCATATTTACGGCTTTCATTGTTGGTCGAGATACTGGACGATGTTCATTACAGCATAGTTTGGGCGAGGTTTGAGCAGCAAAAAGCGGCGCCATCGATGCGCCGCCTTCTGAAATGCTGCTTGAGCGCCTTCGCCACCGTCTCAGCCATGGACGGTTGTTGCGGGCGCGGATTGCTCTACCAGAAGTTGACCATCAGCACCATCAGCAGGAACAACACAAGCAGTCCAACAATCGATAGACCTCGGACCATGACGTCCTCACGGGTCAATACGTCGCCATTCCGACGTTCATTCTCAGTCATAACGCGATGGACTCCCCAGCCTACAAACTGCGTCGATGGTTGCACGTGCGGGCACGAACAACCAGCAGCCTGACTTCCCCCTACAAGTGCCGTTGGCGCGTACGAGCCGATTCCCTCATATCAACTCATCCAGAGTGTACGTACGTGTGGCACGCTACGGTATTGAGCATAGCCGCATCGTGCCGCCATGTCAATCAAACGCATGGCCCTTGCAAATGGTTTCGATTGGGGAGTGAAGGAGCAATCGGCGCATGACTCGCGTACGTTCGCGACTACAACATGGCACTCTGCATACGTGCCGTACGTGGATTGCCCATCGTTGTAGTGAGTTTAGACTGGTGGGATGTTGTCGTGTTGGCCGGTTTGGGGCCGATTTCGGACCCTGAGCGGCCTGATTGCGAGGCCGAAATGCAACTCCGCCCCAAGCAAACGCGATCCTTCTATCGACGCGGATTGTTGTCACCAGGTCACAAGCCACAAGGCGCCGGATTCTCCATACCCGCACTCTTGCGATGAGACCAAGTCTCAGGTAGAGTGCGGGTTGCAGCCTGAATGAAGGCACTGCTGACGAACCTGCCGAGAGCACACAGCATTTCCCGGAATGATCTCCGTCCAGAAAGGAAGTGTCCGCGATGGCCGATCTACCTTGTGACTTGAGAGAAGAGGCAGCCCGAAAGTTGGCTCACCCCGCCGCGAACATCGTCGCGGCGATTGCGTCGCTGGAGTTAGACGCGGGCATGCATGTGCTGGACATCGGGTGCGGTCCCGGTCCCCACCTCGGATTGTTTGCGGACCGGGTTGCTCCCGGTGGGGTCGTCACGGGTCTCGATATCGGGACAGACTTGCTGGCGATTGCCGCGGACCTTCACGCTGAAGCTGTCGCCAACGGAACGGTGAGGCTTCAGAAAGGTGATCTCAATCGTTTGCCATTTGACGATGCGTCCTTCGATGTGGCCTGGATGTCAGCGCTGTTGCACCACATCGACGATCCGATGGACGCGCTTCCCGAGATGGGGCGGGTTGTGAAGCCGGGCGGTTTGGTCGCCGTGATGGACGGCGACAGCGATGGATCGTTCCCTTGCCTCCCGTGGCCACCTGAGTTCGAGCACGTGCTCCGCACCGCCGCGTTGCGAGCACAGCGCGAGAATTTTGGAGGATCATTGTCGTACCTGTTCGACGGCTATATCGGACGAAAGTTGCCGCATCTGCTAGTCGCGACGGGGTTGACTGACGTTAGCATGAAGTCGTTCGCCAACGTCGAGAGCAAACCGTTGAGCGCTCACACAGAAGCCCGATTGTGCCGGTGGTTTCTTGAATCATTCGGTGAGCGGGTGCGTGATTTCCTGGCTCCCCATGACTGGAACCGGCTAGAGAGGTCGTTTACCCCCGGTTCGCCGGATTATCTGCCGTCACAACCAGGATTCTTCATGGCGCGCATGTCATTCCTGGCGACCGGGAGTGTGCGAACGTGAGGCAGGTGATCGGTCACAGCCGGTTCTGATACATCAAGATTCCTCCTTCCTTCGACGTCGCTCAGGACCGGAATGCCAACAACCGACGACTGGGATTGACCTGTTCAACACGTTGGGCGACATCCGGGGCTGTCAAGGGACGTTCTTCAAAACCTCGACCATGACCAGCACTCGCGGTGGGGCCTCGATGGTGATCGTTGGCGACCAGGCGACTGCGTGTTGAACCGGATGTCCAATCGGCTGGGTAGCGGTCACGGTCACGATTGACCCGGAGCGTTCGCCGAGTGTGGCCAATGGGAGTTCGATCGTGAGCGCGGCGTCGCCTTGTTCGTGCAGGTTGGCGAAGAACAAGCCGATCGACCCGTCCGGGGCAGTCCAGGCGCTGTGGAACACCTCGGGCACGGTGTAGACGCCCGATTCCGGTTCGAACGGTTCGCGGTGCGGACGGTTGAAGTGAGTCCAGTCAAGCTTAATCTCGTCGACGACAATGGGCAGCGGGCGACGCATCGTGCCGAACACGAGATATTTGTTCGCGACGCCTACCCGCAACTCGCCAAGCT
>JACCUV010000048.1 GCA_013698495.1 Chloroflexia bacterium | reverse complement strand
ATCGGTCAGCGCGATGTAATCCGGGTTGTGGTAGGACCGGCGGATGATTCGGGAGTGATCCTGCGAGCTGCCGTAATCATGGCCGAGCTGAAACTGCTCGATCGCCAAGACATCCGCGCCCGCCCGGCGCGACAACCAATAGGCGGCGGCGCTCCCAATCCCGCCGCAGCCAATCACAATCGCTTCCCAGGTTTTTCGCATGCCCGTGGACCTTCCCGCAGTCTGGCCGTTTGGTGGGCCGCGGGTGGCCACACAGGGCCTCTCCTACGATGTTCGCGGCGCCGTAGGGGCCGGCCCGTATGCCGGCCCGGTTGGGACTATTCGCCCGCAATCAGCCCCTGATCCACAAGGAACGCACGGGCCACGTCAACCGCCTCCATGCCGCCATCGTCAACCTGGAAGTTGAGATCGGCCATCGTTTGGTCGTCGATCATGCCGCTCAGTTGATTGAGAATGTCCGCGACTTCGGGCGATTCTTCGAGAATCTCCGTGCGAACAACCGGCGCCGCGAAGTATGGCGGGAAAAATCCCAGGTCGTCTTCAAGCAGGGTCAGGCCCAGCGCCGGAATGCGGCCATCCGTCGCGAACGCAGAGATCACGTCGACATCGCCTGCTTCGACCGCGCCATAGATCAGTCCGGGATCGAGCCCGACCGAGTCGGCAAATTCGAGACCGTAGACGGCCTCCAGACCCAACAATCCATCGTCGCGAACCAGGAACTCTTGCGTCGCGCCAAGGACGAGGTCCTGATCGTGATCGAGCAGGTCGGAAATCGTCACGACGCCCAGCTCCGTCGCCTGGTCACCGCGTAGCGCCAGCGTGTAGGTATTGTTGAAACCCCACGGTTCGAGCCAGGTGACGTTGAACTGCTCCTGGTACTCTGCGGCAACGATCTCGTAGACAGGATCGACACCGGCCACGGCCGGGGTTGCCTCGTCGGTGGCCGGCGTTGCCTCCGCCACGGGCAACTCCATGCCCAGAACCGCCAGCAGGCCGGTGCCCGTGTACTCGACGTAGACATCGACATCACCACTGAGCAGCGCTTCGTGAACGACACCAGTGCTAGCGAGGTTGAGCTGACGCTCCACCGGGTAGCCGGCATCTTCAAGCAGCAGCGCGATCATCTCGCCGACAACGATTTGTTCCGTAAAGTTCTTGGAGCCAACGGTGATGGTAGGCAAATCCTGCGCCGCGGCAGTGGCGCCACTGAATGACGAGAGTACGAGCCCGATGGCCACAAACAGTGCGAACATGGTGCGATTGAGTCTACCCACAGTGGAATGCTCCTTCGTTGGAATCTCGTTCGGCGGGTCCTTGGTGGACCACCGCGTCGGATCGTCTGCCTCGTTCACCTCCTTTTGGTGCTCGTTCCACTGTACAGCGTATTGCATCCGGGTTTACAGGTTTCATGGCTGTCACCTCTCCACGATGTTTCATACCTCGAACAGGCCATTACGCTTCCGAACCGTCAGCTCGCGGCGATGCCGGCTGGCACGACAAGGCGGCGTACTCCGCGCAGGATCATTTCGGTCGACATCGCCAGCACCGCCACCGGTACGGCGCCCGCGAGCAGGATTGGTGGACTCACCAGCGACAATCCCTGCAAGATCCAGTCGCCGAATCCACCACCGCCAATGTAGGCCGCGAGGGTGGCAAGACTAATGTTCTGCACAGTGGCGGTCTGGATTCCCGCAAACATGACTGGACTTGCGAGCGGGAGTTCGACGAACCACAAGAGCTGTCGATCGCTCGATCCCATACCCCGCGCGGCATCGACAATTGAGCGGTCGACGCTGCGAATCCCGACCACCGTGTTGAGAAAAATCGGCAAGATCGCCTTAATCGTCAGGGCGAATAGGGCCGGCCGGAATCCAATTCCGAGGAACGGCAGGGTCAGGCCGAGAATCGCGAGACTCGGGACAGTTTGACCGATGTTGGCTAACCAGGTCATCGGACGTTCGAGCCAGGCGATGCGCGTGATCAGAATTGCCAGCGGAATCGCAATCAGGATCGCAATCAGCACCGAGAACCCAACCAGCCGCACATGATCGATCAATTGCTCGCGAAACTGCTCGGGATTGTCCC
>JACCUV010000029.1 GCA_013698495.1 Chloroflexia bacterium | reverse complement strand
TCCGGCATCCGCGCCCCCAGCCGCCAGTCGGTCGCCTCGCGATACAACTTTCCCGCCGAGCGCTCCGAGGCTACGACCTCGGCCACCCGAAACCAGGGATGGTTCTCCAGCAACTGGACGAACCGTTGACCGACGTTGCCCGTCGCCCCAAGCACGGCTACCGGAATTCGCGAATTTGCCATGAATGTCATCCTCACCGTACATTGGGCGGGCGATCCTCCGTGATCGCCCATTTCGTTTTGTCTCACCCCACGCGCAGCGATTCCGACAGCAGGTCGGTGCGGCGGCGGCGGCGTGAATGCGATCTCGACACCACCGGCCGGATGAAGGCGTTGTGCAAGGCCGCCACCGCGCGATCGGCGTCGACCTCGTTCACGACCGAGATCATCGCCACGCTGCTGGTTTGCTGATTCATCGCCAGCACCGCGATCTTCTCCCGATTCAACACTGTCAACATCCGCGTCAGCGACGATGCCGTGCCGGCCGCGCCCGATCCCACCGCCGCCAACACGGCGACATGCTCGTGACAGGCGATCCTGGCATCGAGTTCGTCGAGTTCGGTTTCGAGCAGCAACTGTAAATTTGCGCACCCACCAGTCACCGCATCGAGGATATACGTCATCCGCCGCCGCGAGGACGCCTGGGAGACGTTCAGGATCTCGACGCACTTCTCATGCATCACCCGAAAAACCGCCGACGCGGCCGGGGCCAAATCCTCAAGTTCCGGGACGTCGAGCGTCATCAGGATCAGCCCCTTCAGCGCCGTCACGGCCTTGATCCGCTCGCTGGGGGCCTCCCGCATCACAACCGTACCCGGCTCGCCAGGCAGGAACGTGGAAAGAATCCGCACCGGAATATCCAGGGCCACAGCCGGCCGGATCGTTCGCGGGTGCAGCACCTTGGCTCCGAAATGAGCCAGCTCCTGGGCCTCGTCGTAGCTGATTTCCGGTACGACCTGGGCCCGGGCGACCGCCCGCGGGTCGGCCGAGAGCACGCCTGGCACATCGGTCCAGATCTGCACTTCATCGGCGTCGAGCGCGGCCCCAAGGAGGGTCGCCGAATAGTCCGAGCCGCCACGTCCGAGCGTCGTCGTGGCCCCATCCGGTCCGCTACCGATGAATCCGGTGGCGACCACAGTGATCCCGGCATCGAGCAACGGTTGGATCAGATGTTCAGCGTTCTCGCGAGTGACCGCGCGATCCGGGCGGGCGGCGCCGTGGCGGCCATCGGTCGCGATAATCGAATCGGTGAACACCGCCTCCGCCTCGTGCCCCATATCTCGCATCGTCGCCGCCATCAGCGTCGCGAGGCACTTCTCCCCGGTCGCGACGATCCGGTCCGATGCCGCATCCGAGAGTTCCCCGATCGATGCGACTTCGTCCAGCGTCGCGTCGAGACCATTGTGGACCTCATTCAACACATTCCGGGCGAGCTTGCGCTGCAACTCGGATTCGATGCCATTGAGGATTTGGTCGTGCCGCCCATGAATCAATGAAAGCGCGGCGTCGCGCGCAACGAGGTCTCCGCGGACCGCCGCCCGCGCCGCCTCCAGCAGCGCATTTGTCAGGCCCGACGCGGCCGAGACTACGACCACCCGCGGCGATGCCTGGCTCAGCGCAATCCTCGCCGCATCACGAACGCGCCCGGCGCTCCCGACCGATGTCCCGCCGAACTTGAGAACAATCATCCCTGTGCTCCTGAGCCAGAACCTGAAGCGCCCGATGCGTGTGATTCAGCGCCTCCTGGTTGTCCTGGCTTGAGACCGATCGGGAGCGACATTGCTCGATGCGTTCTCTGGGCTGGCGCCTGAAGGTGGTGCATCCCACAACTTCAGGCAATGAAAAGGCGGGGAACTTGTGTTCCCCGCCTGCCGTTCCGGTTTTCGTGTTTGAGACCGTGTTGGTCGGTCAGCGAACACCCGGCGCGGCAGGCAAGCGAATAATCTCGGTGTCGGTCATCGACATCGAGGTCATCGTCTTGGTCATGCCGGTGGGTGCGCACAGCGCCATCGCGTTCATGTTGCTGACTATAGCGCCCCGCTGCCACGAACGCAATGGTTTGTGTTGTTTCGACGCTCGTATGGGAGGACCTGTGTGTCCTCCCGGTGTCCTCCCGCCTCATTAGTCATTCCGCGTCGCGTCGCCGTCAACCCAACCCCTCCAAATGCGCCACTGCGCCGGTTTCAACCGATTCCACGGCGGCGAAGACGATC
>JACCUV010000420.1 GCA_013698495.1 Chloroflexia bacterium | reverse complement strand
TGGGGCGACATTCCGATGCCGGAAGCGATCAGGTCTCAGATCGGACTCCCGATCGCCATGCTTCCGGTCATCATTGCCGCGATCTGGCAACTCTCCGGGTTCGCGATGGCGATGTATCTCGCGGGCCTGGGCACAATTTCCAACGACATCCGCGAAGCGGCGGCTCTCGACGGCGCCAGCACGTGGCAGACCTACCGCCACATCGTCATTCCGCTCCTGAAACCGATCACGATCAGCACGCTGATCATCCTCGGGCATATTTCGCTCAAGATTTTCGACCTGATCTTCGCGATGTCCGGCAAGGGACCGGGGTTCGCGACCGACGTGCCCGGGATCTTCGTCTACGAGCAATCGTTCGGGGCCAACCGCTACAACCTCGGCGCGGCCGCCTCGGTGATCATGCTGATCCTCATCTCCCTGGTGATGGTTCCATACCTCGCCCGCTCGATGAAGGACGTGGAGCGATGAGCACAGTCACGCCCCTCACCCACATCGGCCCAACCCATCGCGGCTTCCCCTGGAAGAACATAGCCACGTTCATCGTTATCGGATTTGCGATCCTGTTTTACCTGATGCCGATGTATGTGATGATTGCTTCGGGCCTTAAAGACGCCACCAATGTCAGCATCGACCGGATGTGGGAGTTGCCAGACAGCCTCAGCGGTGGAGGATTCCGGGCCGCGTGGGACCAGCTTGGCCCGAACCTGTGGCAGAGTTTCCTGCTGGTGATTCCGGCAACGGTGATCTCGTCGCTGATTGGCGCAATGAACGGATATCTCTTCTCGAAGTGGCGCTTCCGCGGTTCGGAACTCCTCTTCGCGTTGCTCCTGTTCGGGATGTTCATTCCGTACCAAAGTATTCTCATTCCGCTCATCCAGTTCCTCGATTTGATTGGGCTGTACGGTTCGGTCGCGGGTCTCATCACGGTGCACGTCGTCTATGGCCTGCCAATCACGACGCTGATCTTCCGCAATTACTTCGCAAACATCCCCTACGAGATCGTCGAGGCGGCTCGGATCGACGGTGGTGGTCTGTGGCAGATCTTTCGCCAGATCATGCTGCCGCTTTCGCTGCCGGCGTTCGTGGTGGTGGGCATCTTCCAATTCACGAACATTTGGAACGAGTTCCTGTTCGGGCTGACCGTGATCACCAATCCCCGCGAGCAACCGATCACCGTCGCGCTAAACAACCTCAGCGGTTCGTTTTCGGTAGCCTGGAACGTCGTGATGGCGGGCGCGGTGCTGGCCGCGATCCCGACGCTCGTAATCTACGTTCTGCTTGGGCGGTTTTTTATTCGCGGCATGCTGGCTGGTTCGATGAAGGGATAGTGTTCTTTACCTGGAGTCATTGTACGCCACACGTACAATGGCGCTTGGGGTCAGGTTCGTGACGGATAGATTTCGATGCCTGGCCGGTTCGCGAACAAGGCGACCGAGCGGGTCTCCCGCAGTCGCCACCATGTGTCAACACGGGGTTGACCCCTACGAAAGTGCGCCGCCAATGACGTCGTCGATGGTTGAGCCATACGCAGCCGCGCTGCGCGACGCAGTCGACCATATCAACCTGCGCTACCAACAAACGGGCATAATCGTCAGTGGAACGATCATCCGGGAGGCGCCCCATGCCGCCAGCGACCTCGACTTCATGGTCATCCACGACGCGACCTGGCGGCGACGCAGCCAACGTTTTTTCAACGGCGTGCCGGCCGAGATATTCGTCAACCCCGAGTTCCAGATGATCCGCACGATCGAGCGCGAGCCCTCTGAGGGTCGACCGGTGATGTCCCACCTGATCGCCACCGGGGAGATCGTGCATGACACGGATGGCGTGATGGTCAGGCTGTTGGCGCTCGCCGGGCGCACGCTCGACGGCGGACCGCGACTCTCGGCGGACGCCTTGCTGCAGCGCAAGCACGCGATCGCGACCGGTTTTGAGGATGCCGCCGACATCGCCGACATCGACCCGGACCGTGCTCACACCATCGTGACTGAGGCCCTGATCGAGACCACGAAGTTGCACTTTCTCCAGCAGGGCCGTTGGCTGCCGCGCTCCAAGGCGCTACTCATGGACCTCGACGATATGGACCCGCATCTCGGGGCTGAGTTCCGCGAAGCGCTGCTGGCAACTTCCCTGGAGACCCAACTCGCGCTTGCGGCGCCGCTGATTGACCGGATCGCCGGCGCCAGCGGCTTCTTCGAGTGGGATGGCGAACCCCAGGAAATGGCTCGCTGATTGTACTGGCAGCCCCTGCCGGGTTGCCGTTGTATCATTTCGCCCTGTTCTCCCGGCATGCTCGGATGGGTGCGTCGGCACGCCCGTTCCCTCGCGACAATCTTCCCCATCTCGGGCATACTATTCCCCGACATCATGGATCATGCCCAAATTCGGCAACGGAGTACAGTCACGGATGACAACACAGCGTGAGGCGCCGATGATTTGCCGGGGAATCCGCGGGGCGACCACCTCCGCCGCGAACACAGCCGAGGACATTCTCGAAGCCACCGAAGAACTTGTGAAGGTTCTGATCCAGTTGAACGACATCGCTCCCGACGACATCGCCAGCGCCGTCTTCACGACCACGCCGGACCTCACGGCGTGGTTTCCCGCGCTCGCCGCACGCGAGTTCGGCTGGACCGAGGTGCCAATGATTTGCACACACGAAATGGCGGTGCCAGGTTCGCTGCAAAAAGCGGTGCGGGTGCTGGTTCATGTCAACACGACGCGCCGAGCGTCGGAGATGCGTCATGTGTACCTCAAGGGCGCGAAACAGCTTCGGCCGGAGTGGGGCATCACCGACATCGAACTAGCGTCCGTGCTCGGAGCCGAATCCCCCTCGCCGAACGAAGCCGATGTCGCCGCCGTGCCGGTGGTGAATTGACCATGAGCATCGACGAGCTGACATTCAGGGATACCGCGATCCCCTGGAACCCGATTTCGCTTTCTGGCCTCTTGGACATTATCGGAGCCACGAACATGATCATCATTATGAAGACCGGCACGGAACGAGACGTCATCACACCGGTCATTGCACGGATCGAGGAGCTCGGTCTCCAGGCGCACCCGATCATCGGCGAGGGCCAGGCGATCGTGGGCGTGGTTGGATTGCCGCTGCCGCCTTCCCTCGATGAAATGTTCGAGGTCATGCCCGGAGTCGAACGGGTCGTCCGTGTTTCAAAAAAATACAAACTGGCCGGTTGGGATTTCCACCCTCAGAAGACTGTGATCCGGATCGACGATGTTGAGATCGGGAGCGATGAGGTCACGGTCATCGCCGGTCCCTGCTCTGTGGAATCTGAAGAACAGGTGATGGAATCGGCGCGGGCCGTCAAGGCCCTCGGCGCGAAGCTGCTGCGAGGCGGAGCGTATAAACCACGGACATCTCCGTATGAGTTTCGCGGCATGGGTGTGAAGGGACTCGAAATTCTGGCCACAGCGCGTGAGGAAACCGGACTCAAGATTATCACCGAGGTGATGACCCCTTCCGATGTCGAGGTCGTTGGCCAGTACACGGACATCTTCCAGATCGGCGCCCGCAATTGCCAGAACTATCTGCTGCTGGAGGAAGTCGGCAAGGCCAACAAACCGGTCATGCTCAAGCGCGGTCTCTCGCTGTTGATTGAGGAATGGCTGTTGGCCGCCGAGTACGTGATGGCCCAGGGCAATCCGAACGTGATCCTCTGCGAGCGCGGAATCAGAACCTTCGAGAACGCCACCCGCAACACGCTCGATGTCAGCGCAGTTCCTGTCTTGCAAAGCATGTCGCACTTGCCGGTCTTCATCGACCCCAGCCACGCCGCGGGCAAGCGACCTCTGGTGGGCGCCCTGGCGCTGGCCGGAGTCGCGGCCGGGGCCGATGGCCTGATGATCGAAGTCCACCCGAATCCCGATCTCGCGATGTCGGATGGCGCGCAGTCGCTGGACTTCGACGAATTCGCCGCGCTGATGCCGAAGATCAGCGCGGTCTCGCAAGCCGTGGGCCGATCGTTGCCAATTCCGGCTGGCGCGGGCGTCTAGGCTCCCGTTCCCATATGTCAAAGGCGAGGGCCGAACTCAAAGCAGATTCCATCGGGATTTGCGCATCCTTGGCGACAGCACTGGGTGGGGTTGTGAACGAACTCAAACTCCGCGAGGTCGTGGCCAGCGACCTCGAGCGGTTCTTCGAATACCAGCGTGACCCGGAAGCGGCGCGGATGGCGGCGTTCACGGCGCCAGATCCGGACGACCGTGCCGCGTTCGACGCTCATTGGCGCCGAATTCTCGCGGACCCACCCGTGCCCATTCGCACCATCGAGCAAGATGGCGCCGTGGCCGGCTACGTACTCGCTTACGAGAGCGATGGCGTGCCAGAGGTGAGCTACTGGATCGATCGGGAACTCTGGGGTCAGGGGATTGCGACTCATGCGCTCAACGTGTTCCTCAGCCAGTTCGCGCATCGACCGCTGCGAGCCCGCGCCGCAACCGACAATCGTGGCTCGATCCGGGTGCTCGAGAAGTGCGGATTCGCCATTGTTGGCGAGGAACGGGGGTACGCCAATGCGCGGGGCGAAGAAATCGCGGAATTCCTGTTCGAATTAGTTTCGGGCCAGGCAGATACCACGACCAGGTTGGAAACGTAGCACGTTGCGACCAACGTTCAATCCGAATTCCTTGAAGGCCCAGTGAGCTCGTGGTTATGTCGGCGCCGAGCGGGCGACGACTGGCTCAACCTTGCGCGGCCGGCCACGTGTCGGTCGGGGACGGACCAATTCGATCTCCGCTTCGGTGAAAACGCGCTGCATGCCAATCTTGCGGCCGACGCCCAGCCGCTGCGCCTTGGCGTTGAGCTGGCGGCGCGAGACTCCGAGTCGGTCCGCCGCCTCGGCGGCGGAAAACAAGGGACTGGCGGGATCGGCCCCTGGCCGCTGCTCGCCGTCGAGTCGAATCACCCCGACTTCGGGATAGTTAGACGGCCCGGCCACAAGCATGCCATGCAGCTCCGCCACGTCGAATGTGACCTCCAGCGCCTCGCGAACATTTTTGGCGACGTCCTCGAGCGTCGGCGCCCACGAAGTGACGCCGGGCAGGTCGGGGAAAACGATGCTGTAACCGCCACCCGTTTGAGCCGCCGCCCATTCACCAGCGCATAGGTGATCGAGCGTCCATCCGGATGCGTCCAGAATCGGGACCTTTCGTCGAATGCATGGTAGGAAGAGCGCACGAATCCCCAACATCTGTTCCCGCTCGATGGACTCGCAGCGCCAGTCGGACGCCGGCTACGGCGGGTACCTCGACTTGCTCCGGTTCTATTTCGATCATTCCGCGCATTGAAGCTCGTATACTGTGGTCGACGTGGCCGTCGGCGCAGAAATCTTCCCGATACGATCCGGATCCACCGCTAGTTGAGGTGTGAGGGGACTGAAAGTCCCTCCCGCGGCCGTATCACCCATCGCGTTCGAAAACGAATGGGGATCGGCACCTTCAGCGCTCCCCCAAGAGCCAGGCGCCAATGACCAAAACGCAATCCGGGTTCTCGATGCTGCTGTTCGTCGCCTTCCTCGCCTTCATCAGCATCGGGCTTCCCGATGCCGTGCTGGGCGTGGCCTGGCCGTCGATTCAGGACACATTCGGGCGCGCCCGCGCCGATCTCGGGTTCATCCTCTTCGCCTCGGGATTCGGGTACTTCACGTCGGGAGCGTTCGCCGGCAAGGCGATCGAACTGCTGGGCGTCGGGCGGTTGCTGGCGACGAGCACGGCCGCGGTCTCGATCGGTCTGATCGGGTACGCCGCATCGCCCGGATTCTGGTTCCTGATGGTCGTCGCGGCCCTCATCGGGTTCGGTTCCGGCGCCGTCGACGCCGGGCTCAATTTTTACGCCGCCGAGCACTTCTCGGTGACCGTCATGAACTGGCTCCACGCCTTCTTCGGGATCGGGGCGATGATCGGTCCGTTCATCATGGCCGGGGTCCTCGCCGCCGACGCCAGTTGGCGAATCGGCTACACAATTGTCGCCGGGGCGACCTTCCTGATGGCGATCGCCTTCATTTTCACCGTCAGCAGTTGGGACGATGGCGTCCACCAGGATCACGAATCGAAGTCGCCGACGGCGACGGTCAGCCACGTGCTGCGCCAACCCCTGGTCTGGATCCAGATCGCGCTCTTCTTCTTCATGACCGGAATCGAGGCGGCGGCCGGGGCGTGGTCGTTCACCATGCTGTTCGAAAAGTTCGACATCGAACCGGGTGTGGCCGGTCTGTGGGCGGGTTTCTACTGGGGCATGATCGCCTTGGGCCGGCTCGTGCTGCCACCGCTCCTCCGAAGTCTCCAACCGGCAAGGTTGATCCAGAGCGGGACGCTCGGGCTGGTGGTCGGGGCCGCGATGATGACGCGCGATCAGGTGTGGATGTTCCAGGCCGGTCTCCTCGTCTTTGGCCTGGCGATGGCTCCGCTGTTCCCGACCCTGATGTCGCTCACGCCGCGTCGGCTCGGCTCGAACGTCTCGTTGCACGCGATCGGGTTCCAGGTCAGCGCCGCCGTGCTCGGTGGGGCGACAATCCCGACCCTGGCCGGCATCCTGGCGGGCCGGACCACTCTCGATGCTATTCCGTGGACGATTGCGGCTGTCGCCACAATTGTGATCGCGTTGGAGACTCTTCTTCGTGACCGGGCGGATGGCGACGACAAGGAGAGCGCATTGGTCGCAACCCCGGACTCGTGACCCTGGCGCGGCGAGATCCGCTCGGTCTTCGCTACTCCCCGGTCTCGCCGTCGACCGACTCCCGGATCAGGTCGGCATGGCCATTGTGCCGCGCGTATTCCTCGATCATGTGAACCACGATCCAGCGCAGGCTTGGCGCCCGGCCGTCTGACCAGGGACGCGCGGCCGACATGGACAGGCCGCCTTCCACCAGTGCTTCCGCGATTCGTGAGCGCGAGCGCGCCACCGCCTCCCGCCAGATCGCGTTGAGCTGTTCAGGGCTGTCCTGGGCTGCCGAGTGGAAATCCCAGTTGGGGTCTACATCCCAGTCCACCGTATCCCACGGTGGCGCCGCATCCCGCCTGTGCAGTCTCCGTGAAAACCAGTAGTCCTCGACCCAAGCAAGGTGCTTGAGCATACCTCCCAGAGTGAGCGACGAGGCGCCGACCGTTGCCCGCAGACCAGCTGCATCCAGTCCGCGGCACTTCCAGGCCAGCGTCGCGCGTTGGTACTCCAGGAAACCGAGGAGGGTGGAGTTCTCGTCGCCCGCGTGGGGCGGTTCCGGACGCCCATGCTCGTCCAGATCCATGACGCGGTCGAGAAAGCCGATCACCCGCTCCGCCAACAGTTCGGCGGCGGACGCGTCGTATGACGGCAGGCTGTTGTCGGCGAACAGGTGCTGGTTGCCCGGATAGAGAAACAGCTCGGCGTCCACGGCGTCCTCGATCAGTGCGCGGGCGGCATCGATATCGCCGTCGTCGACAAAGTACGGGTCGGCGTCCATCGCATGCACCTGCACCGGTACACCTTCAGGCCAGGCGGCGCTGAACTCCGACACCGGAACGCAAGCGTGAAACAAGAGGGCGCCCCTGACGCCGGCTCGCGTCTGGGCGAGACGCTGGGCCGGGAGCACGCCGAGGGAGAAACCGGCGTAGACCAACTCGGTGGGCAGCCCCTCGACCGCGCGGACTCCCCGCTCGATAATCTCGCCGAAACCGATCTCTCCGGCATGGGCTACTCCCTGCTCAACGGTGTCGAAGGTGCGGCCACCGAACAAGTCGGGCGTGTGCACGGTATGCCCCGACTGGCGCAGCCGATCGGCAAAGGCAATGACACCGGGAGTCTGCCCCTGCGCGTGATGGAACAGCACGACTTCAGCCATCTCTACACCTCTGATCTCGGATACAAGGGTCAGTCGATGCGTTTCGGAAATCTAGATTGCGCGGAGGGCGGTGGCCATTTGCTCGATCGCCTGGGCGAGCATCGGACGCGGCATCGCGAAGTTAAACCGCGCGCAGCGTTCGCCGACTTCACCGCAGGCGCCGCCATCGACCAGCGCCACCCGCGCCGTCTCGCGGAAGAAGGTCGCGAGGTCGCAATCGACCGCGGTTTCCTTGAAGTCGAGCCAGGCGAGATACGTTCCTTCGGGCATCCCGTATTTCACCTCTGGCATCAGCTCGGCCGTCATTTCGGCGAGCAACCGTCGGTTGCCGTCGAGGTAGTCGATCACCTCATCCAGCCAATCCTGGCCAGTGTTGTAGGCGGCGATGCTGGCGATCACACCCAGCGTCGAGGCGCCATGCCCAGAGAACCCGCCATCCTCTTCCCAGATTGCGACATCGGCATCGTTGGAAAGCACGATTTGGGCGCATTTGAGACCAGCCAGGTTCCACGCCTTGGAAGCGGCGATCGCGGTGATCGTGTGACCGGCGGCGACCTCGGAAATCGAGGCGTACGGGACGTGGGCGCGACTTTCATAGATGATCGGTGCGTGGATTTCGTCGGAGAAGACCCGTCCGCCATGCCTGTCAACGATCTCGCTGATCGCCAGCATCTCGTCACGCGTCATCACCCGCCCAATCGGGTTGAACGGGTTGCAGAGGATCAACACCTCGCCGCCATCGGCGAAGGCGGCGTCGATCGCATCCAGATCGTACACCCACCGGCCGTCTTTCTGTTGCATTGGGACCTGAACCAACTCGCGCCGCTGCCGCTCGGGCGCCATCAGGAACGGCATGTAGGCGGGGGTCGGGACGATGACTTTTCCGCCTTTGGGGGCGAAGAGCTGAAGGGTGATTTCCAGCCCCTTGAGTACATCGGGAATGGAGTGGACCCGTTCGGTAGGAACATCCCAATCGGTTTTGGCCCGGTACCAATCGGCGCAGGTA
>JACCUV010000406.1 GCA_013698495.1 Chloroflexia bacterium | reverse complement strand
CTCCAAGACGCATCCAAGAGAATTGGTGGATGAGGCGCACGCGCTGGGTCTCGATGTCTTCGGGGAGAACCGGGTGCAAGAGGCGGCCGCCAAGTTCGGTGATTCAATTCCGACGAACATGCGGGTCAACCTGATCGGGCAGTTGCAGACCAACAAGGCGAAGGCGGCGATCGCCCTGTTCGACCGAATCGAATCAGTCGACCGCCCGTCCCTGGTCGCGGCGCTGGAGAAGGAAGCGGCGAAGGCGGAAACGCTCGTCTCGGTGCTGGTGCAGGTGAACATCGGGCGGGAGCCGCAGAAGTCGGGATGTTTGTCGGAGGAGGCGCTGGCGCTGGTGGATGCGGTGCGCGCGTCGGAGCACCTGCGGCTGGACGGGTTGATGGGGATCGCCCCGATGGTTGACGACGCGGAGATGGCCCGCCCCTACTTCCGGCTGCTGTGCGAGCTTCGCGATGAGGTCGGCCGGGATCGGCCGGATGTGGACCTGCCGGTGCTGTCGATGGGGATGAGCGCGGATTTCGAGGCGGCGATCATGGAAGGCGCGACGCACGTCCGGATCGGGTCGGCAATCTTCGGCGCGCGGTAGCGGCGTCATCCTCCGTTGACTTCAACCCCTTCGGCGCGTGCGGCCACTGCCAACTTTCGGTCGAGCGTCGCTAGGGGAAGATCGCGCCTGATCGCCAGTTCCAGATACGCAGCATCGTAAACCGTCAGGCGCTGATGATCAGCAAGCGCCACCGTGAAGGTCCAGGCACGCTCCTTAACGATACTATCGATAGCAATGGGGAGCGCCGCAAAGTCAGTGAATTGCTGTTGTATGTCGGACGGCGCGGCGCCGTCGTTCCGGATCGCCATCGTAAGTCAATTGGCGAACTTCCAACTCCACAGTAAAGGTACGACCGCACCTCCGCGCACCATGCGAAGAATCAGCGGGGGATTTATCCTCACTTCAGGTTCATCGAAAGCGATTGCCAAGGCGTAAGAAGTATCAAAACGAGGACCATCGTTTAGGGTCGCCCCTCATGTGTCCAGGGCTTGATTTCGTCGATGGTTATGTTGTTTCGCGCAATGCGTTTAGCCGTTTGGAGTATTCTCTCAGCCACCGCGACGGCACGGTCGACATCATGATCGACACCCGGAGGGCCGAGGCGCGCCAGCGGGTCTCCCCGGTTCATGATGGCGGCGTCATGGCCTGCGTCACTCTTTTTGACGAGCTCGGTAATAGTTTCCTTGGCGTCGTTGGCGGCAACCGTAGACATGTCATGACTTCCTCTCCAGTCAGCGCTCCACGCGACGGGTCAGCGCGACGGGGTGTTTGACGATGTTGAATCCTTCCCGGCCTGGCGGGCCAGCCACTCCAGCATGACCGGGTAATCAGGTGGAACCGGTTCCAACCTGGCCTTGTCGACGCCTCGGTAGGTGATAATGAACGTTTCGTCGGCCTTGACGCGACGCAGGAGTTCGTACCATCGTGCGCGGGCCAGGGAAATGCCGTTTCGTTGCGGTTCCCTGGGATCGTCAGCTGCAGCTTGGTGGTCAGCCATCGTGTGCCTCCTTACGAATCAGTCTATTGACCGGACTCTGGAAGTCAATCCACGGCCGAGGCGTCGTTTTCCTGTGCTGCAGCGAACAGGGCGATCCAGTTTGGATCGCCCTGTCGCTTCGACTCGTTGGTGCAACGATGATGCTAAGGCGCGGGTGTCGCCTGTTGCACGGCGGCCAGCGCCTCCAGCACCTGGCCGAGGCGCTCCTGCTCCTCGCCGTAGGTGGTCCAGTCGCCGGCCTGGAGGGCGGTCTGGGCGCGGTCGTAGCTCGCGAGGGCTTCGTTGGCGAGCTCACCTTCGGTCAATCCGGCGAGGTCGCCGGTTGTCGCTGGCGCCGCCGCTTCGGGTGTGCCGGTATCGGGCTGGTCGACCGTAGCGTCCGTGGGCGCTTCGGTGACCTCGTCCGGGACGTCCTCGATTTCGCCAACCGAGGCGGCGTTGGGATCGGCCAGGGCGGCGATCGCCTCGGGCAGCGTTGGGCGCATCACCACCTGCTGGTTCGTGGCGGCAATGACGCGGACGAGCTTCGGTGCGGCGGCGGTCGAGTCCCGCGATTGCAGGTACAACGGCTGGATGTAGAGCATCGCGTCGTTGACAGGGATCACGAGCATGTTGCCGCGGATCACTTCGGTGCCGCTCTGGTTCCAGAGCGTGATTTGTTGCGAGATTTCGGGATCCTGGTCGATCTGGGCGTCGATCTGCATTGGGCCGAACACGGTCACCTGGCGTGGATACCGATATTGCCGGAGCCGGGTCTGGCCCGTTTCGTCAGTGGTGCCGGCGAACCAGGCCGTCATGTTTTGCCGCGACTGGCCGCCGCCAGGTGTAAA
>JACCUV010000382.1 GCA_013698495.1 Chloroflexia bacterium | reverse complement strand
GCACACCCCCGTCCTCTCCTGGAGCGCCACGGATTCCGGGGTTCGAGTAACGACCGCCAACGACACATTCGAAGCCCAGAAACTGATTGTCACGGCCGGGTCCTGGTCCGGGCATCTGCTGGCGGAGCTGGGCATTCCGCTCGAGGTGTTGCGCAAACCGGTGCTGTGGTTCGAGGTCGATGACAGGCGCCGGGCGCTGTCCGGTCCCGACGCCATGCCGGTCTTCATCAGTGACGACGAGCACGGCGAGTTCTACGGGATACCGAACTTTGAGGGACATGGCGTCAAGGTCGGCATGCACTCCGGCCGCGACGTCGTCGATCCCGACACAGTCGACCGCACCGTCTCTGACGCCGACATCCGGACCGATATCTGGCCATTCATCGAGCGCAGTTTTCACGGCTTCACCGGGAACATCGTCGATTCGTCAGTGTGCATGTACACGATGACACCCGACGCTGACTTCGCGATCGATCGCCATCCCGAACACGATCGGGTCGTGTTCGCCACGGGATTCAGCGGTCACGGATTCAAGTTCACGCCGGTCGTCGGCCAATACCTGGCCGCACTCGCCAGCGACGACACCACTCGCGTGATCGAGGACTTTGCAATCAACCGCTTCGCCGCGATGTCGCACCTTTGACCTGCAGTTATGTCATCCTCCATGGTTCCTTGTCATTCGGTCCTGAGCGTAGCCGAAGGAAAGAGGAATCCTGGATGTTGGGGAACCACGATTTACGACACGCAAGCGATTCGCCAGGCGATCACCATGAGCCGCCAAAGCAGAGGATGAAACGTTGCCTGTTTTGCCAATCGATCCCGTGTACACCGCCGACGTCACTGCTTCCGGTGGGCGCAAGGGGCGCGCCGTCAGCAGCGATGGCGTGCTCGACCTCCAGCTCAAATCGCCGGGCGCGTCTGGCGATCCGAAGGCGACGAATCCGGAGCAACTGTTTGCGGCGGGATACGCCGCCTGTTTCCAGAATTCCCTGATGACGGTGGCTCGAAGGGCAAGTGAGGACGTTTCCGAGTCCACAGTTCGGGCCGAAGTCTCGTTGGGGAAGGTCGACTCGGACCTTTTTGGACTCGCGGTCCGACTGACCGTCCACATCCCGGGCCTGGACCTCGCGCGAGCGCAGGAACTGGCCGATGCCGCTCACGTTCGCTGCCCCTACTCTCAGGCGACGCGCGGCAACATCGAGGTGAAAGTCGTGGCAGCGGAATAGAGTGAGATTGACCCCTCCAGCCAGGTGCACAGTGGTCGGCGTGTCACTGGTCGACGATTGGAGGCTCCAGGATTCCTCGGAATGACAACGCCAGTTCTGGTGGACTTGGCCGTGACCAACAAATTCCGCGCTCTACATTCCTTCCGGAAACCTGTCGGCCACCAGATTCAATTCGATGCCATGCTCCAGGAATGCCTTCAATCCGGCGAGCACGAGGGTAAACCCTCCAGTCGAATCGAGCGCTTGACTGGTGACCTCGTCTCCAGTGCCACTGAATCCGTTGTTCACGATGCCGACGAACGTTTCACTCTGTTTGAGGGGCGTGAAGGTCCATTCCACCGTTGTCGGCGCTTCGTCCTCCGCACCCCACTCGATGAGGATTCGCTTGTTCTGCTCAATCGCTCTTACCGTCACACCGACGGTGACGCCATACATGTCCCAATCCCATTGGACTGTGGCGCCAGGATCGAGTCTACCGCTGCCCTTGGTGAACCAAAACCTGGACGTGATTGCCGGATTGACGAAGGCCTCGAACACCTCGGCGACCGGCCCGCGAATGAGCATGCCTGTCTCGGCGATAGGCGATTTGGTGAGGAGAAGTGTGTGCGTCGGCATCGACTGGTCGCTTCCTAATTGCCGCTTGCGCGCGTCACGGCCGCCAGGCTCGTGTTGGCATCACTGGGATTCGTGCCCTTCGGCCACTCGCCACCGGCGGCCGCCCACTCATCGACGATCTCTTCAAGGCGCTTGTCGCTGACAAGGAATCCCGAGGCCGAGGTGCCGCGTTTGGCGCCGCTCTCAGTCAAGTCGCTGAGGCCAACCTGCAAATCGCGCGCAAAGGCACGCTCGCGCTCGGAATCGAAACGGGCAGTGAACGGGAACAACGTAGTGTCCCGCGTTTGGAGCCAGGCGATCACCCGCTCGACGAGCCGCTGATCGAAGGCATGAGCCGGGTCGGTTTGGGCCACTGAATGTGCTCCTGGATGTCACTGTCCGCGGGAATCAAGTGATCTGGCTCATCGCAGACGCGTTGGATGGATGGGCAGGTACGTCGCACACGTAGCGTCGATAGCTGGCAGAATTGTACTGCGCGACACGCGTGTTGCGTGGTTCGCCGGAGCACAACCTCCCGACATCAATGCTCGCTTGCCAACTCGAACAGGATTTTTCCGAGATGTCAAAGACTATCGCGTCACCCGCCCGCGTCGAGACCCTGGACAACGGGCTCAAGGTCTTCCTGCGCGAGAAACACGACGCCCCGATCGCCTCGTTCTGGGTCTGGTATCGGGTTGGCAGCCGCAACGAGGTCCCGGGCCTCACCGGCATCTCGCACTGGGTCGAGCACATGCAGTTCAAGGGCACGCCGAGCCTCGCCAAGGGCGCGATTTTCAGCGAGGTCTCGCGCAATGGTGGAACCCTGAACGCGATGACTTCCCCCGATTGGACGGCCTACTACGAGACCTTGCCATCGTCGCAACTGGACCTCTCCTTACGGATCGAGTCGGACCGGATGACGAACTCCCTGTTCGACCCCGCCGAAACCGAGAGTGAACGGACCGTGATCCTCTCCGAGCGGCAGGGCGCGGAAAATCGACCGACCTACCACCTCTCCGAGGAAACCATCGGAGCCGCGTTCCAGGCTCATCCCTATCGCCATATGGTGATCGGCTACGAGAACGACCTGCGACTCATCACGCGCGACGATCTCTACGGTCACTACCGTCGCTACTACGCGCCAAACAATGCCTTTATCAGCGCGGTCGGGGACTTCGATGCCGATGTATTGCTCGCCAGAATCGAAGCGGCGTTTGGTTCGATCGCGCCGCACGACGATCCGCTGCCGACCGTCGCCCAGGATCCCCCGCAACGAGGCGAGCGGCGCGTTTTGCTCAAGCGGCCCTCACCGGCGTCGTACCTGATGATGGGTTTCAGGATGCCTGGCGCCAAACATCCAGACATACCCGCCCTGATGGTGACCGACGCCTTGCTCTCCGGCGCGAAACCGATGGGCATGGGTGGAGGCAGCGCGATGGGTCGGTCGTCGCGGTTGTACCGTGGCCTCGTCTCGACCGGACTTGCACGCTCGGCTGGTTCGGGAACCAATCTCCACATCGATCCGCATCTCTGGACCTTCTCGGCAACCGCCCTGCCTGGGATCGAGCCGGACAGGATCGAATTCGCAATCGAGGAAGAGATCGACAAACTCAAGGCCACCCCAGCCTCAGAGGAGGAGTTCCTCAAAACCCGGAAGCAGATTCGCGCACAGTATGTCTACTCTCGCGAGACCGTGACCGCCGAAGCCTTCTGGCAGGGGCAGATGGAGATCGTCGACCACGCTGGACGCGTCGATACCCTTGCCGACGAACTCGCCGCGGTCACCGCTGATGACGTGCGACGCGTCGCCCTGACCTGGCTGGTGTCGGATCAGCGCACGATAGGTTGGCAAATCCCCGACGACTCGAGCAGCGTGGCCGGGGCCGACATTCCACCGCCCAGGCCAGAAGCCTGCGTTTCGCTGGAGCCTCAACTGGTGTGGGGAATCGACGGCGGCGCCCCGAGTCAGCACGGTTTCGTCCGCACCGAACTCACCAACGGCATCGTCGTCCTCGCCCAGCCGCGTCCGGAAAGCGAGGCAGTTGAGGCGACGATCAGCATCGCCGCCGGTCAATCCGCGACCGGCGAGCAAACCCCCGGTCTGCCGTCGATCATGGCCCGGATGCTGAATCGTGGCACGACGTCGCGCACCTTCGACGAATTCAACGAGGCCATCGACGGTCTCGGCGCGGTGATCTCGGTCGAGGCCGACCGTGACGACATCGAGATTTCGTTCCACAGCCTGGCCGAGGACCTCGATGCCGTCCTCTCGTTGGCCGCCGAAATCATCCTCGAACCGACGTTTCCCGGCGATGAACTTGAAAAGGTGAAGCAGCAGGCAATCACCGGACTTCGCGAACAGGAATCCGACACCGGGGCGATGGCCTCGCGGGCGCTGCGCGAACAACTCTATCCAAATGGACATCCGTACCGGATCCCGGTCTCCGGCGAGATCGACTCGGTGACCGCGCTCATGAGCGACGACCTCGCCGCGTACCACCAGCGCGCCCTCGGCCCGAACCTGACGACGGTCGCGCTGGTTGGCGGCGTCCTGCACATTGATCAGGTCGTTGCGCACATCGAGCGGGTGTTCGGATCATGGACCTTGCCCGTCCCACCTGCCCTGGGCGTTCCCGCGATCGACGCCCCGATCGCCACGGTCAGCAAGTCGTATGTTGTTCGCGGCAAGAGCCAGGCCGACATCGCGATCGGTTTCCCGACGCTACCCCGCTCGCTTGAAAAACCGTACTTCGCCGTGAGCCTGGCCAACGTCATCCTCGGGCAGTTGGGTCTGATGGGCAGGCTCGGCGCCAATGTCCGGGACAAGCAGGGGCTCGCCTATTACGCAACCAGCGCGTTCAGCGGCGGCAAGGCGAACAGCGTCTGGACGGCCAGGGCAGGAGTCGATCCCGCCAATGTGCAGCGAGCAACCGCCAGCATCCTCGAGGAACTCGCCCGGATTCGCGATGAGCCGGTCACCATGGAAGAACTCGCCGATGCCAGGAGTTACCTGATCGGCAGCCTGCCACTGGCGCTCGAAAGCCTCGGCGGCGTGGTCGGGTTGCTGCTCTCGATTGAAAAATTCGATATGGGTCTCGACTACCTGGAACGTTATCCTGGCTACATCGAAGCTTTGACTCGGGAGGACCTCCAATCGGGCACGCAATCATGGCTCGATCCCGATCGGCTCGTGATCGGGATCGCCGGGCCGGAGTCGATCGAGAGAGACCCGAATGGCGCCTGAGGCCCCATCCACGATCGTGCTTGTTTCCGTCGCCGTTGGCACGCCAACCGTGATCGGAGTCAACCGCGGCGGCGAGGTCGTCAGCGGAATACGCAAGCATGACGTGACTGCGCCCGAAATAATCATCCGCAAAACCAACATTGAGGGCGATCGTCAGGCCGATTTACGGGCGCATGGCGGCGTAGACAAGGCCCTCTACTGCTTTCCACGTCAGAACAGGGCGTTCTGGGAGTCGGAACTCGGCTATACCAGAACCGAAGCGCCTTTCGGCGAGAACCTCTCGGTCGAAGGCATCGACGAGGAAGCGGCCCGAATCGGCGATCTGTGGCGTTGGGGCACCGCCTTGCTCCAGATCAGCCAACCGCGTTGGCCCTGCTTCAAACTGGCGCTCCATACCGGTTTCCCGGATATGGTGAAGCGGTTCGTGGCCGCGGGCCGCACCGGCTGGTATTTGCGGGTGCTGGAGGAAGGCGCTGGTCCGACCTCTGGTAAAATCGTCATCGTCGAACGCGACTTGCTGGGCGTTTCGGTTCACACTGCGTTCAAGGCAGGTCGTGGCGACCTCGATCCGGCCATGTTCGCAGTCGCGAACGCTCACCCCGCGTTGGCCGACGCCTGGCGCCGCTGACGGACGCAGTCGCCGGCTTGACGGCCAACAGGGAGTAGCCGCTCTTGTGGCGACCAACGAACGGAGAGCGGGCGGAGTGCTCCTTCGCTCCTCAGAACCGCAACACGACCAATCCACGACCGCTGCATCGCGCCGAATCATCCGGTTTCTGAACTACAGCGTAAGCAGGTGTGTAGCCTGCCTGATTGACAATCCTGGAGAAACGCAATGCGCTCTGTGTTGAAGTGGATTCCAAACATCCTCGCCGGGTTGATCGCCGGTTTGGCGGCCGCGGTCGTGATGATGCTGGCAATGACGCTCAGCCGCTACTACCTCGGGATCATGCCGCCGCCGGAGTCTGTCCCCGACCGTGTCGCCTCGATGCTCGATATCGAGACATTCTTTTCGTTATTCGCGAAATACGGCGGCTACAACGGGCTCAAGCAGTTCGGTATCCTGAGCGGGTTGCGGGCAATCGTCGGGGCCGGCGCGGTCGTCGGGATCGTCTACGCGCTCCTCGCTGAGAGCAGTTGGTCGCGTCGCTCGCCACGGCGAATCCTGGGGACCAGCAGTCGCGTCCTGATGGCTATGACTGGGGCCATTCTCGTTGTCTGGATCGCGTTCGTGATTTTCCTCTGGCCCGTGTTGCCCGCAAATTATCGCGGACTACCCTACAGCCAGGCCCGGATCGTCAGCATCGTCGCCCTCCTGGTCTGGTTCTCGATCTTCGTCTTCACGATCATCGGCATCTACCGCTTCATGGTGAAGCGCATCCAACCGGTCGGACCGTCCAACACCGAACCCGAATCCGAAATTGAACCAGCGGTTCCGTCGCTGGGTGTCGCCCTGCCGCGCCGGGCCGTCGTCACCATCGCCGCCGGCGGGTTGCTGACATTGCCGATCTACCGCCTGCTATCGCGGATGTACGACGACGCCACATTCTCGTACGACGGTCGCGCCTACAACGGTCCGGGCGTGCTCCCGATCACGCCGACCGAGAGTTTTTACAGCGTGACCAAAAATGTGGTCGATCCCGAAGTCAACCGCGATCTGTGGCGACTCGAGATCGCCGGGCACGTAGACAGTCCCCATACCTACAGCTTCGAGGACCTCCAGGGCTTTGAGCAGGTCGACCAGGTCACCACCCTGATGTGCATCAGCAACCGGATCGGGGCAGGACTGTTCAGCAACGCGCGCTGGCAGGG
>JACCUV010000379.1 GCA_013698495.1 Chloroflexia bacterium | reverse complement strand
CATCGTTTTCCGTTCACCTCAATCCGACGCGGCTGACAAGCCACGCATTTGGCGATGTCGGTCCCAACAGTTGGCACGAGATAATACCGGCCCGCGTGCTCAAACCCGAGCACAACGAACTGACGCTGGCGGTCAGCGGAGATGGAAGCGTCACCTTCTCGGACATCGTCATTCTCTATCAGTCCGACCAGTTGAAGGTGAAGAAGCCGATACCGGACCCCGTGATCTCCCCAGGCTAGGGCTGTTTGTCGCAAGGTTGAAGACACCAAGGTGGGCGAACAGTGGTGGCGGGCCCAGTTGACGATCAACTCTTGGCGGCGCGGAACCCAGCGGCTTCTGCGGCCTCGGGAGATCGGAAAAAGATAGTTGCGGCGGTGCGATCGTACGCGAACGCGCCTGGCACGTGATAGATTCCCGACCGCGCATTGCCTTTGACCGGATACCCGAACGGCGCCGTGGCCGTGCCATTGCCGGGGACCGAATCGGCGAGTTCGTCCAGTCCAACGTCAATCCCGCGTTCCTCGTCCGACCCTTCCGGGGGCCCCGGAGCCAGCGCCACTCTGGGCGATGGCAAGTATCGTCTCGGAACCAGGCCGCCAAAAAGCACGCCCAGCGCAAAGGCCAGGAGGATGGCCCCGATCATCAGCCCGCGATGCCCACGATCCTCGGTCATGCCTGCGAATCCTTTCGTTTTCGAGTCGTAAACACCGAGCGCGTGGCAACCATGATAAACTCGAATAGACCCGACGTCTGCCGTTGCCGTCGTTCCGGCTCGCCGCCCCACCCCATATCGCCCACTATGTACCGCCCCTGCCCGTACAAGAGAGCCGCACAGCCACGCCATGACAGACCCGATCCAGCACCCCTCTCTCCATGTTCACGTAGACGAAACCGTCACCCCGAAACCGGCCTCCCGCCGCAATCGCCCGGTGTCCATCTACGATCTCAGCCTCGAGCAATTGCAGGACCGACTCGCCGTGCTCGAGGCGCCCGCGTTTCGCGCCCGACAGATTTTCGACTGGACGTACGACAAGAAGGTGACGTCCTACGCGGCGATGGCGAACGTGCCAGCGGGATTGCGCGCCAGTCTCGACGAGTCGCTGCCGTTCGCGACGATGAAACCGGTTCGCGAGGTGGTGAGCGACAACGGCAATACCTACAAACTCCTCTACGAGACGTTCGACGGTCAGTTCGTGGAAACCGTGCTCATGCTCTATCGCGATCGGGCCACCGTCTGCGTTTCGTGCCAGGTTGGCTGCGCGGTCGGCTGCGCCTTCTGCGCAACCGGAATTGGCGGCTTGATGCGGAACCTGACCGCCGGCGAAATGGTGCAGCAGACAGTCGATGCCGCCCGCCGCGCGACCGAGCTGGGTCGGACACTCACGAACCTGGTGATGATGGGGATGGGCGAACCGCTCCAGAATTACGTCGACACGATGCGCTTCATCGGGATCATTCACGATCCGCGCGGTCTCAACTTCGGGGCGCGCCGGATCACGATATCGACCTCAGGTGTCGTGCCTCGGATCGACGCCCTGGCCGCCGAACCGTACCAGGTTAACCTGGCGGTTTCGTTGCACGCCCCAACCGATAACCTGCGATCGCAACTGGCGCCAATCAACAAGCGCTACCCGATTGCGGAGCTGATGGCGGCCTGCGATCGCTACATTGCCGCCACCGGTCGGCGCATCTCGTTCGAATACGCCCTGATGAACGGCGTCAACAGCAGCGACCAGATCGCCCGGGACCTCGGTCAGTTGCTGCGGGGACGTCTTTGCCACGTCAACGTGATCCCGTTCAATCCGGTCGAGATGCTTGAGTTCGAGCGGCCCGATCCGGCCGGAATCGAGCGCTTCGCCGAAGTCTTGCGCTCAACCGGTATCCCGACCACGGTGCGGTACTCGCGCGGCGTCGAGATCGCCGCCGCCTGCGGTCAGCTTCGCGCCCAGCACGAGCGGTTGGAGCCCGAAACGATCTCCATGTAAAGCAGCCGTACAATTGCATCTTCCGGCACTCACAACGCGTACTCCTGCAACTCGCCAAGTATGTACGAACGGTGCTTTCGAGTCACAGAAAGACGGTTATGCCGTGACAGTGCACCGTTTAATTCTTTTGTAATGAAGAGTTAACCGTCTTCGTAGTAGGGGTTGTGGATAGTGTGGAAAGCCACCATTCTCTCGAATCGCAGGCTTGAAAACACCCTCACCCGAATTGGGGAGGGCGCGCCTGGTTGGGATGCTCGGCAAAGCGACGCGATAACGCCACCTGTGCCAGTCCACCGTGACAACCCGACTCTTCAGAACAAAATTGTCGTTATCACACCCTGATTTCCCCGAAAAACTCACTGATTGTCCACAATCGGCATGAGTTATCCACAGTGAGGAACCGCTTATCCACAGACAATGTCATAACTTTGTCTGTGAGTCACGGGTGTGTCACAGCGGCTGTCACTTTCAAGCACGTGGCGAATCCGATGACAGAGTCCGGCGAATCGTCACGCCGCCAACACCGTTCGACCCAATCCTGCTCGAATGGCAGATGGGCGCCGTCCGGCCGAACCGTCATACTGACGGATATTCCGCGAGTCGCCGGCCAGATTGGCGACGCGGCCGCTCATTCGCCAGGCATTCGTGAACTTCAGGAGTTCAAATCATGAGTCAGTCCTTGCCAATGATCGAGCTGGCGTCCGCGAGCAACGATCGAATCGGACATTCCTACGACGCGGACAAGGGGAAAATCCTCGCCCGCCTGAAGCGAATCGAGGGCCAGGTCCGAGGAATTTCGCGCATGGTCGAGGAAGACAAGTACTGCATCGACATTCTCACGCAGGTATCGGCGGTGATCGCCTCGACCCGCTCGGTTGGAATGCTGGTGCTCGAAGATCACATCCGGGGTTGTGTGATGAACGCCGATCCTGATCAACGAGAATCGACGTTGGACGAACTCAATCTTGCAATCGAGCGCTTCGTTCGCAGTGTGGGCAACTAGCCCGGTCTATTCACCAACGGCGACCGACTGGTAGTGGCCGCGCCTCGTGCCGGCGAATAGGTCCTGAACGGCACATCGCCGCCTCGCCCTCAAACCCGTCTGGTAGTGGCCGTCCCCGGAGCCTGCCCTGAGCATGTCGAACGGGGCGGCCTACCGGTGCGGGAGGGGATAGGTTCTGGATTCGCGGAACTCGTTCATGAGTAGTCCGTGCTAGCCATACACAGGGCCTCAACGTGACCATATTGCGACGACGTCATAGCGATTTCGGACTAAGAGGGCTGTGAGATGAGGGTTTTCTCACGACGAAGCGGTTGCGAAATGCCGCGCCGAGGC